>CAWWCC010000069.1:0-13149 GCA_963935315.1 uncultured Planctomycetaceae bacterium
CGAAGGACTCATGAGCCGTTTCACAAAGTAAGATTTCCGGCCAGAAATTATAGAATGGTTGGCATCTGATAGTTGCCGGGCATACGAAAGCAAAAGATTCCATGCGAATTCGCCCTAAGACGGACACCAAGATCGCGGAAGGGGATTTGACGCCCATGATCGATATGACTTTCCAGTTGATTGCCTTCTTCATGCTGGTGATCAATTTTTCGGAAGTCGAGCAGGATCAGCGTGTGCAATTGCCAGCCAGCGAGTTGGCCAAACCACCTTCGTCTCCCTACGAACAGCCTTTTACGATCCATTTGACCCGAAACGACCAGTATCTTTTTGGAGGAGCCACACTCAGCCAATTGAGTTTACTGGAGTCCGCATTGTTGAAAGAAACACAAATTATTAAGCGTCACACTTCCAAAAAAATTGAAGAGGTGACAATTATCATTCGTGCGGACGAAAACGCCAAAACGGGACAAGTCCAGGAGGTGATTCAGATCTGTCAAAAACTAAAATTTGAGAAGTTTGCCCTGCGTGGCAAGTATAGCGATATCCCTACACTGGGAGGATCTTAACTAAGACACGAGCGTCTATCTGGATTGCTACAAGCTGGATTGCTACAAGCATATCAAATGCCTTTAAGTTACGATTTTTTTTTGTACTATGAAACTTCGAAATACCGAACATCGCGAAACGATTGTCCTGCAGATGACACCGATGATCGACATCGTATTTCAACTGCTGGTATTCTTTGTGTTCACGTTCAAAATTGTACTTCCCGAGGGTGACTTCAACATCCGCATGCCCTCCGCTTCGGCCAGCACAACAAGCCAGCCCAGTGAAACTCCATTGCTCAAAGTTCGCCTTATTGCAAATGGCGAAGGAGAATTGGCCGGTGTTCAGCTAGGCGACATTCCCCTACAGGACCAACCCTTTCTCGAACTCCAGACTCAGATCCGCAGCCTGATCGGCGATGCAGGCGGCCCCGGTTCGACAGAACAGGAAGTCGAAATTGAAGCCGACTATCATCTCAAATACCGCTATGCGATGAACGCAATCACAGCCATCACGGGATATATCGAGAATGGCGAACAACATAAATTGGTAGAACGCGTGCGTTTTGCTCCTTTGCCAGATAAATAAACTAAATTGCATAACTAAAAAAGCAACTTCTCCTTGAAACTCATCTCCTGCAGATCCCCTTTTCTCACGCAGCTTGCTCCTCATCCGACTTGCTCGTCACCTGGTTAGCTCTAAAGCTCCTGGTCGTATCCGTGCCTGATCTGCTGTGCAAATCTTTTTGAAAGATACGATACGTTTTGTACCGATATCCACCGACACGTTCAATCATACGATTCACCAGTACATTGTCTTCTAAAGTCCAACCGAGTTCAGCGCCGCGGTACCCTAGACAGCCGAAACCTTGCTGGAAAGTCTGTTGTATCAAGGCCTCAGCCACACCCCGACGGCGGTATCCAGGTACGGCACCCAGGACTGCCAACCTGCCCGTTTTTACTTTTTTAAGCCGATATGCTAATCGCAATAGCCCAATCGGCAGACCTGCCGTAGTGAGCCTGCCTCGGAGTGGCTGCATTGCTTCGTTGATATTGGGCAAGGCAATCGACAACCCTTCAGGCCATCCCTGATCTAAGTTAGACACTGGTACCTTACCTGGGGGCAAGTCACCTCCGGCAGATGACACTTGAACTGCATGAGGCAAATATCTGCGTAAATTCAGTCCCTTAGCCTGTCGTGCCACACGGTAGCGAAAGGATACGTATCAGCCTCACTGCGAACCGTACGCGTGCACAACTCGTTCAAGCGATTGAGGCAATTCGAAAATCTGGTACGCGTGCTGGACTCATTTCGGGCAACCCGCATTAAAATGCGAAGATTGAATACACACGCCCTACACGCCACAGACTGCAGGGCGCATGCAGCGCTAGCGAAACGAACCTTTGCAGTAAAAATAAGTTTACCTAGTATCGTGGTGACATCTGCTACAGCAGGAATGATAGCGTCATGCGTAGCCGGACCCGCTAGGATTCGGGGAGGGGGGGCGCAGGGAGTCACAACTTGGACACTCAAGCGCGGGGATGGAATGCTTTATGCACTTGCTTCAGTCGTGAATGATCCACGTGTGTGTAGAGTTGTGTTGTGGAGATGCTGGTATGTCCTAGCAATTCCTGCACTTGGCGCAAATCGGCTCCCCCCGCAAGCATATGCGTGGCAAAACTATGTCTCAGAGAATGGGGGCTGATTTCTTTGGCAATCTTGGCCCGACGGGCGTATTTTTTGATCAATTCCCAGATCCGTTCGCGTCGTAAGCTTTGACCGCGGGGCGAAAGAAAGAGTTGGTCAATCGTAGGATTACGTTTGGCAGCCAGATCAGGACGCTGCTGTTCTAAATAATTCTGCACGGCACAAACTGCTTGCTTGCCCAGCGGAACCATCCTCTGTTTGTCTCCTTTACCGTGGCATTTGCAAAATTTCTCATCCAGATGCACATCCGGCAAACGGATTGTTGCCAATTCTGAAACCCGACAACCCGTCGCATACAACATCTCCAGAAGGGCCCGATCTCGCAACCAATAGGGATCTGCAGGTCTGGGTGCCGCCAGCAATTTTGTGACTTGATCTGGCGAAAGTACCTGTGGCACACGCTGCCACAATTTGGGTGAACCCAACAGGTCGGCTTGGTTGTCCGTAAGAGCCCCTTCGATTTGCAGGAACTTAAAGAACACTTTCAACGAAGCCACATGCCTGGCTACACTTTTGGGAGCCAAAGATTGTTGCGCCAACCAGGCGGGGTAAGACGACAAATGGCTCACTTTAAGTTGTTGAAGTCTTCGCCCTTTTAACCAAACGAAAAACCGCTCTAGATCTCGAGAATAAGCTGCCACAGTATTCGAAGACAAATGACATTCACTTCGTAAATAGCGTGCAAAATCTTCCTGCCATCGGGTGGCCTCACGCTCGGCCATCTGAGTGCGAGATTTCATTTTTTTGCGAAGTTTTTTCAACGGAGAGTCCTGTTCGTTTACATCCAGATCTGCCTTCAGCGGCAATCAGCAAATACGGTCTCAGCAGAACATCTCCACCGACATACACCCCATTTCATTAACTCGGCGAATCCAGCCCGGACGGTTCACGTTTGTTCTTCGCTCACCGGTTGCACTGGGCAAACAGGTGAAATCTAAGCTATCCTGTAGACCTCCGGCAACTTTGCTGCTTTGGTAAAATGTACCAATCCTAGCGATTCTACTTGAACTCTCGATAACTATCCTGAATGATGCATCCAGCCGATCACAATCTGGCGATATCTACAGGGCAATCTGAGAATCCATCAATAAGAGACGACCTAACTCGGAACATACACCAATGCAGAATGTGATTATTGAAGAACCTTATCAGTTCATACCTCCTGGCCGATCGGAATGGTGGCCACGTGTGGTGCAAATGCTGCTCAAGCCCTATCTGCGTAGAAAATTTGGCGTGCACTCACTCGAATGCCGCAAGGTCGAGCGACTCATTGCCTCACTCGACGCAGGTCATGGCGTTCTCTTGGCCCCAAACCACTGTCGGCTATCGGACCCTTTGTCTCTTGGATTTCTCTCGTGCAGCATCAAACGCAACCTGCATGCCATGGCTTCCTGGCACCTGTTTAAGCAGGACTGGTTTACGACTTTCATGACACGTAGTGTTGGTGCTTTTAGCGTTTATCGCGAAGGAATTGATCGCCAGGCAATCAATACGGCCGTCGATATCCTGGTAGAAGGCAAACGCCCACTGATCGTGTTTCCTGAGGGGGCAATTTCTAGACACAACGACCAATTAATGCCATTGATGGACGGTATCTCATTCATTGCGCGCACCGCAGCCAAACGTCGCAAAAAAAACAATGCGGAAGGCCGTGTGGTCGTACATCCGATAGCTATTCGCTATTTTTTCAATGGCGACTTGGAAGCCAGCATCTTGCCCGTACTGGAGGAAATCGAATCTCATTTCGCCTGGTACCCTCAACGTGATCGATCTCTCATACAACGCCTTCAGCAAATTGCTCAAGCACTCCTATCGCTCAAAGAAATTGAATATTTCCGAGAAGCACGTACTGGTAATTTCTACGAACGCGTTGATCGACTCATCGAAGACGAACTAACAAAATTAGAAAAAGAATACGACATCAAAGATACGAGTGAAGGAATCGTTACACGTGTCAAGAATCTGCGGACTGCGATTCTTCCCGACTTGGTGCATAACAACGTCTCATCCGAAGAGCGACACCGCCGTTGGAAACAGTTGGCTGCTTGCTATTACGTACAGCAAATGTCGCATTATCCACGCAATTACGTAAGCGTTACGGAGCCTAATTTCAAAGAGCATCTACTCGAGACGGTTGAGCGATTTGAAGAAGATTTTACAGACAAGGTTACAGTGCATGGTCCATTACATACGGTTATCGAAGTTGGTACGGCAATTGAAGTCAGTAGCGAACGCAATCGCCAGACAGCCACAGATCCTGTCATGGATGGCATCCGCACACAATTGACTGAAATGCTGGCCAGGCTTTCTACCGAAGCCAAGAAAATTTGAGATGAAAACTCAGACCCATTGAAATAATTTTCATTTCAGCCTGCGGAGACTCTTTGTCTTGATAACCGTGATGGCGGTCGTCATGGCTTGCATGCCCACCATGCACAATCCTCCGTATCTACGCATCTTTCTCATGCTGTACTTACTAATCTTAATTAGCTGGTGTATCATGGTTTCGTACACAAGTTTTCTGCGCATACGTGATCAAAGTCGAACCCTTAAGAATTAACTGGAAGAAGAATACCAGAAGAATAAGCTGACAAAACATTCTCCTGAAATAAATTCTCCTGGTAAAATGAATCCGAACAAGAATACCGACAATGTCTAACTCACAAACTTCATTGTTTTCAGACTCCACAGCATCCTCTATGAATCCATTGGCAGATTTAACGCATGGACAAGAGGCTGATTTTTATGCTTTGCTGGCATCTAGAGAAGAACTGACTACGAAAGACGGCAAGCCCTATTTCCGCGTAGCGTTCCGCGATGCAGGCCGTGAAGTGAATTTTCCGATTTGGGGCGATACTCCCTGGGCCGTTGACTGCCGCGATCAGTGGAAGGTGGGTGAATTTTACAAACTACGAGCCCAATACCGCGACACCAACTACGGACCACAACTGGAAATCCGAAAGATTCGTCCCGTCAACGACGACGACTTTGCGGATGGGTTCGAGCCATCGATGTGTATGCCTCGCACGCGATTTGATCCACAAGAAATGTTTGATCAAATGATCGCACTGGTCAACGACAATATCTCTGACGAACAGCTTTCGTGTTTTGTCCTGGCCATTCTGGAAAAATACCGTGAAGTCTTATTGAGCATACCGGCAGCAAAATACAATCACCACGCACAGGTGGGCGGTTTTTTAGAACATGTGCTAAGCGTAGCAAAGACCTGCGCCTATCTGGCGCAAAAATACGACGAACTCTATCCCGACATGCAACCACCTCTTCACAAAGGATTGGTAGTAGCAGGGGGAGTGCTGCACGATATTGGTAAAATCAGGGAACTCCGCCAAACCCCCACGGGAGCTGAGTACACTGCTGCAGGCACACTCATTGGCCATATCTTGCAGGGACGTGACATGATTCGCGAAATGGCAGTCGAACATCCCCTCGACGAAGAAATCCTATTACGGCTTGAACATATCATTGTGGCACACCAGCGACTCCCTGAATGGGGTTCTCCCAAACCGCCGATGACTCCCGAAGCACTTATCGTGCACCACGCAGATGATCTGGATGCAAAGCTGCAAATGTTTTACACAACCCTGGCCGAAGACAGTACCGAAGGGCCATTTACCAGTAACCGTAATCCAACCCGAGAGAGGATCTACCGGGGAGGCGAGGAATCTTAGTCTGCCTTAGTCCTGGTCCGTTCGGAGTACTGAAACAAAAGCCTTTTGAGGAATGTTGACACTTCCAAACTGCTTCATCTTGGCTTTGCCCTTCTTCTGCTTTTCGAGAAGTTTTTTCTTACGGGTCACATCGCCGCCATATAGTTTTTCGGTAACGTCTTTGCGGTACGGCTGTATAGTGGTTCGCGCTATCACAGTACCGCCGATAACCCCTTGAACCGGAATCTTGAATTGGTGGCGAGGAATCTCCTTAGCAAGCCGTTCGCAGTAATGGAGTGCCCGGGTACGTGCTTTGTCGCGATGTACCAGGTATGAAAGCGTGTCAACTGGCTCCTTGTTAACCAAAATGTCAACCTTTACCACATCGGTGTGACGGTATTCGGTTGGTACATAATCAAACGAGCCATAGCCTCGCGTGAGCATCTTGAGTTTGCCATAAAAATCAAACAACACTTCTCCCAATGGCATCTCGCTGGTGACCTCAATGCGGCCTGCTGAAAGATAATTCATGGTCTGGCTATCCGAACGATGTTCGCGACAAAGTTCCATCACAGGACCTACGTATTGTTCAGGAGTCAAAATCGATGCTTTGATATAGGGCTCTGTTGCCGACTCAATCTTCATCGGATCTGGCCAGTAGCTCGGATTGTCAACATTTAAGGTCGAGCCGTCTTTGAGCGTCAGTTGGTACTTTACGGAGGGCGCCGAAATAACCAGACCGATGTCAAATTCCCGCTGCAATCGTTCTTGGATCACGTCCAGATGAAGGAGACCTAAGAATCCACACCGAAATCCAAAACCAAGTGCAGCAGAACTATCTTTCTCATAAGTCAGCGCTGCATCGTTGATTGCTAGTTTGTCGAATGCCTTAGTCAGGTCCACATAATCGCCCGTATCCATCGGGTAAATAGAAGAAAAAACGACCTGCTTAGCTTCCTGGTAACCAGGTATAGGTTCTGCTGCTGGACGGTTAACGAGTGTGATGGTATCCCCAATCTCAATGTCCTGAACACTCTTGACTCCAGCAACAATATAGCCGACTTCACCAGCACTAAGCTGCTTTTTTGGATTGAGTTTCATCTGGTTGTAACCCAACTCATCCACTGTAAAATCGCGATCGGTGTGCATAAAATGGATCGTGTCACGTACTTTCAAAGTTCCTTCCATGACACGGCACTGAAGAATCACACCACGGTACTTGTCAAAATGGGCATCAAAGACCAACGCTTTGAGTGGCGCTTCAGAATCTCCCTGAGGGGAGGGTAATTTCTCAACAAGATTGGTGAGTATCTCTTCAATGCCTACACCCGTTTTGGCAGATACGGGAATCGCTTCAAAAGGATCAAGCCCCAATTCTGCATCGATTGCCTCACGAGCTCGATCAACATCTGCGGAGGGGAGATCGATCTTATTGATCACCGGCAACAAATCCAAATTATGTTCCATGGCCAGATAGAGGTTGGCCACCGTTTGTGCCTCAACCCCTTGGGAAGCGTCTACTAGGATTAGTGCCCCATCGCATGCCATTAGAGAACGACGAACTTCATGCGAAAAATCAACATGCCCAGGGGTATCGATGAGATTGAGAAGATAATCTTGACCATCTTGGGCGCGATAGTCGAGTGTGATGGTATTGCTTTTAATCGTGATACCTCGCTCGCGCTCAATATCCATCGAGTCCAGCATCTGGTCGTGGAGTTCACGTTGCGATACACCATCACAAGCTTGAATCAGCCGATCGGCCAATGTTGACTTGCCGTGGTCAATATGGGCAATAATGCAAAAATTCCGTATATGTTTCATAGGGCGTCCATTTGTCAATAAAAAAGCTACTCTTCGGCTGATTGAAATTCCAGCGCAATAACTTCCAGCTCTTCATCAAACATGGAACCACGACGGTAGGCAACTACCTGCAATTCGTCCGTTAGACCTAGCGTATCACCTTCGTTGATCGGCTTGGATTGAGTGACTTGATAATGTGCGATATTGTAAGCGTATTCAAGCAACGCTTGAGGCTTGCCCGGAAATTCAGCAATTTCAAGTTCTGTAAATCCGAGCGCCTCCAGACCTGTGGTGTACAAACGATGTGTCCCATTTTCGACGCGTTCCACACGAAAATCGACCCAGAGAAATAACGGCAAGTCTTCGTCCGTCAATTGGACGGCTTGTTCAATAAACGCTTGAGTTGGATGGACCAATCGACCAGGTCCCCAGAACACACCACAACTGGAAGTCGTGGCGACACATGCAGTCACGAGTCTCGTCAAGAGGGTACTTTTTTCGATTGCTTGACTTCCCTCATCAACAAGAGTGACTAGCAAGTGGGCTTGATGATCCATCAGGGAATCGGCAGCAGTCGGCCAGTACCAGGCTGTGGCGCAAGGCCCTTCTAATTGGGACCAGGGCACGGGTTTAGCAACTAATGTAATGGCAGCCGTGTATTCGCCTACCGAAAAAGTAAGCAAATTGTCGGTGGACCCTGCTTTGACCAGCGGAGGCATGTCCGCAAACTGCTGTCCGGTGTAATCCATTAGCTCGTCAATGTCAGGCAATTGCAATTCATCGAGCAGCACCAAAGCCATCCAGCGGAGTGGATTATTCAATTTATTTATCTCCCTAGTTCTTACGCTGCGCCTGGACCAACCGGGGATGACCAGCCAGATCAGAAATTGTTTTATGCTTTATGAGATCACTTTCTTCTTCAACGAGTTGCTCAACGAGCGACGCATTGTTCGGCCCAACTTCTATTAACAACCATCCTCTAGAACGTAAACGTTTGGCAGATTGAGGAATCAATTGCTCAATAATTGAGGTCCCCTGCTCTCCTCCATCAAGTGCCAGGTGTGGTTCGTGGTCAAGTACCTGAGCGTCCAATTCTTGCATCTCACTAGAAGTCACATAGGGCGGATTACTCAAAATCAAATCAAATTCTGGCGCAGCAGGATGTTGATCAAAAAGATTGCTTTCTAAAAAAGTAATGCGATCTACAACCTCATGTTTGGCGGCGTTAGATTTTGCAACTTGTAGTGCACTCGGGCTGATATCGATGGCCAATGTAGAACTCTCAGAAATATGTTTTGCACAACAAATGGCGATGATGCCACTTCCTGTGCCTACATCTGCAATGCGTACCTTGCCCTCACCCTGGCATTCCTTTGCCAAATCCAGAGCCCGCACAACAAGCAATTCAGTTTCCGGGCGGGGAATGAGCACATCAGGTGTGACCTGAAACGATAGCGAAAAAAACTCGCGATACCCAACAAGATAGGCCACTGGAACCCCCTCGGCCCGACGACGGACCAACTCACGGAACGCCGTGCGTACCGACTCAACCACTTCTTCCTCGAAGGCTGTGTACAATTCAATTCGCGGACAATTGCGGGCATGCGCCAGCAAGACTTCAGCATCCAATCGAGGACTTTCAGAACCTTTATCACGTAAAAAATCGGTTGTCCACTTTAGCAAGCGGCCAATGGTCCATGATCCAGCAGTCGTTGACTCATCGGAAGGCATAGGAGCAAGGAGGTGTCGAGTGCGAGAAATGGGGGCTGTGGATGGGGGTCCAATGATCCGAAAGGTTGCGTCCCACCCTAAGTGAAAACCTGGTATCCAATAGCTTGGCTCAATCCATATATCATTCGTCAGCACTAAATGAACTGCGTTGCTGTTGTCGTTCGTACTCAATTAATCCGTCGGTGACCATTTGCATGCTTCCTGCCAGGATCTGGTCTAGCTTGTAGAGCGTAAGGCCTATGCGGTGATCGGTGACACGGTTTTCGGGAAAATTGTAGGTGCGAATGCGTTGACTACGATCTCCTGATCCCACCAAAGTCTTGCGTTCTTCATCGCGCTTCTGCTGCTCAATTTGTCGCTTACCCTCATAAACGCGCGCCTTTAGTTCACGCAAAGCTTTCGCCAGGTTTTTATGCTGGCTCTTTTCGTCCTGGCACTGCACAACGATTCCCGTCTCATGATGGGTGAGCCGAATGGCCGACTCGGTCTTATTTACGTGCTGTCCCCCCGGACCACTGGCGTTAAACTTGTCGATGCGGTAATCATCTGGCATCAAATTGACTTCAACATCTTCTGGCTCGGGCATCACCGCTACCGTTGCCGCAGACGTGTGGACTCGTCCTTGTGTCTCGGTCTGCGGAACGCGCTGGACTCGATGGCCACCACTCTCATACTGCAACTCTCGGTAGACACCTTCGCCAGAGATGGCAAGCATGATCTCCTTAAAGCCTCCCAGTTCCGTCGGACTATGGTTCAGGATCTCGATTTTCCATTTTTTTGATTCGGCATGGTGTTTGTACATTTCGTACAAATCCCGTGCGAACAAGGCCGCTTCGTCACCTCCCGTACCTGCGCGGATTTCCATCACACAGCGTGTGCGGTTGGCATCTTCGCCACCGATAGTAAGCTCCAGCAATTCATCCCAGAGCTTTTCGCGCTCGCTGGTAAGTTCTGGCAATTCATCCTCAGCCAATTCGCGCATATCGGCATCGTCTCCTGCAGCCATTTCGCGTGTTTCGTTGATTTCGACAATGACCTCTTTGAAACGACGGTATTTGGTGGCCAATTTGGCCAGAGAACCGTGCTGGCGGGCAACGGTAGCTAGTTTTGAGGAGTTTGAAAGCACCTCAGGATCAACGAGTTGATTTTCTAACTTATTGAAATGTGCCAGCTTTTCTTCCAAGAGTTCGCGCATAGGAATTACTCAACAGAGTCCTGAAGTCCAGAAAATGTGTCCTTGATTCTTGCTAGCGAATGTTAAAGCAGACTTCAATGAAAAAAAAGCCACTGCAAACATTTCGTTTACAGTGGCCAGTGACTCTAGAAATGGTGCGTGCTACTTCTTTTTCTCTGTGACCTTTTTACCCTTTTTGAGACTAGCATAGCCCGCAGCAGCAAATTTGTTCTTGAATTTTTCGATTCGTCCAGCAGTGTCAATAAACTTGAGCTTGCCCGTATAGAATGGGTGGCACGTATCGCAGATGTCGACCTTCAACTCTTTACGAGTGCTCCGCGTGATAAAGCTGTTGCCACAGCCGCAGGTGACTTGGGTTTCTTGGTAATCGGGATGGATGCCAGCTTGCATTTTAAGGGTTCCCCGCCAGAGGCGAATTTGTAATGGAAATTCCAGAGGCGAACTAGTCATGGAAATTTCGAATCCAGTATGTTACCAAATAATAACTCCTTTGACCAGCGCCTCTATGCCCGAAAAACGTGATATTCTCTGTTCCAACAAGGTTCCCTAGCTGTCTTGCAGGGGGTAATTTTGGCGATAATAACGGCCCCCAGATCAACCCGCTTGCCCCTGCCTCAAAGCTAGAGTCCAAATCATCCAGAAACACCGTTTGTTCCTAGATATTCAGGTTCCGCATGTCCGATGACTTGTCCCTCTGTTCACTTTATCTCATTGGTTCTGCATTACTGGTCGTGATTGGGTTACCCTTGCAACAGGGGTGGGTACCACCGAACCGCTGGTATGGATTTCGCACCCCGCTTACTCTGGGCAATGCTGATCTTTGGTATGCCGTGAATCGGGTCACCGGGTTTTGGCTTATGGCAACAGGCATCGCCACGGTTGGTACCGCAACGATTACACACCTTGGGAAGGTCGATACACTGGTCTCTGCTTTCCTCAACGGAGGTACGTATTTGATCGGCTTGCTAATCATGACCATTGCCAGTCTAATCCGTCAGAAACAACAATAACCCTAGCAATGATCCCAAGCCCTTCCCATCAAGCGTCGTCTCCACACCCTCTTATTGCCGAAACGGCATTCCGATTTTAGCGAACCGTAAGATGATAAAACTCGGTAACAATATACGCTTTGTCACACGTGTCGCAGCTTTTGCGATAGTCACCTCTTGCTACTGGTCGTTATTTGAACTGGAAGCTTTAGTACGTCGCAAGTCTCCCAGGATCGATGTCATCAACAAATGGGTACCTCGCTGGGCCAGAATCAACCTGAAGATATTTGGTGTTCAAGTCGAAGCACATGGCAAATATGCGGATGATGGACTGCTTTATCCCAGCCAGGGCAAAAATAATGTCGGACGCATTTTTGTCGCCAATCATCGTTCCGGCATGGACATTCCTGTCATCCTCGCCACGGTTGCTGCTCATGTTATCAGCCGACATGATTTGGCAACTTGGCCACTCATAGGACGAAGTGCAAGACGCGTAGGCACTTTATTTGTCGATCGTGCGTCGCGACGTAGTGGAGCCAGTGTTCTGAAAGAGGTCAATAGTACTCTATTAAGTGGCGAGGGCGTCGCCATGTTTCCGGAAGGTACAGCCCACGTTGGTGATGAAGTGAGGGAGTTTCGCCCTGGGGCATTCAATGCTGCCCAGCGTGCCGCAGCAGAGGTTGTACCGATAGGTCTGGTATACAGCAGTGACGATGCCTATTTTCGCCAAGAACCTTTCATGTCGCACATTAAGCGCATCGCCAGTCTGCGCAGACTGTATGTGTCGGTAGAGATTGGCGAACCACTACTGCCGGCCCGCTACGAAAATGTTGAAATAAAAGAAGTTTCGCACAAGCGTGTTCAGGAACTTGTAGAACGTGGGAGAGCCCGCCTGAATTGCAATCACAACTCTTAGTCGAAAACTGTGAAAAACAGAGCAATCTTTATCACCACGAAATGGATGTCCCCAATGCCAAATAAAAATTGACGATGTTTTTTAAAAACGTTGGCATTCAGTTCAGCAACTTCTTCGGTACCTTGGTTTTCAGTTCCTGGCGTGTTTGCCAAAGAACTTCAGCGTACTCTACCACCACAAACACCTAGTCAAACCGAAGGATCCTTTTATCCAAATCGTTTATCCCTCGATACGCTAGGTAACCCGCTCCGCAACGCAACTGTCGAAATATGGCAGGTAGACAATCAGGGACCCTATCTCTCACAGATAGCGCCCGGCGAAAAGGCTACGACAAAAATTTCTGGGGCTTTGGTCGATTCCTGACTAATTCTCGAGGCGAATACTACTTCCGTACGATCAAACCTGTTGCTGACCTAGCCCCCTTCACCGAGTCCATGCATTGATAGAGGATCAACGTTTTGGATGCTATGAAGGAGAGCATACTATGCCACGCAAGACTTATACAGCAGAACAAATCATCAGCAAGCTACGCGAAGCGTAGGTGCCTTTTCTCAAGGGTCTGAAGGCTCCAGCTGTCAGCAAGAAGCTGGGCAT
>CAWWCC010000070.1:0-12925 GCA_963935315.1 uncultured Planctomycetaceae bacterium
ACCGCCCCTATCTTGTGTCCAACGTGTTGCAATACCAAAAATGTAGTGGATGCACTGCACGTAGCTGCTAGCATCATGCAGCTCGGCTACTACAGTTTTCTAAAGCGCAAGCTATCCAATCGCTTACTTCCGTAACGCCTGGCAAAGTATCAGAATTCCAATCGGCATTTTTCAATTGTTCAACGTGCAGCTGTTCCAATACATGAATGAGCTCCGTTGGCGAGCATTGGGCAATTTTTTGTGGGCTCGAGAACTCTGCCACGGCTAGCAGTCGCGCTGCACGTGCTTCCAATCGCGGCAAAGCCAATATAAGTTTGGCTTCACGTTGCCAGCAGGCAATCGTCCTCCAATCGATGCGATCATCGGCAAGTCGAACACTGAGCAAATGTGGTTTGGCCACCAGCAGATGTCCTACCGACTGCACACCCAACCGTAATAGTTTTGCAGAAGTTCGCGGCCCAAGTGATAGCACATCGGCAACGTTAGAATTTAAGTTCCACTCAACCATGGGCCGGATAATAGAGTTTGGGACCCAAAGTGCAAAGAGCGATTAAGGGCCACCCTATTCCAAGCAGTCGCATCTCTATGCCATGAGACTCTGAAACTACCCACGACACACATTCTCTCTTTGTCTCACACAAATCCTATTTAGGAACGTGCTCTTTTTGATACGAATTTTGATGAGCAAACCGATCCTGCAGCGCTTGAACACCCATCTCTTCTTCGCATAGCGCTTCCAAGGCCATGACAGCAGCTGTGGCAGCTTCGAGGGTGGTAAGACAGGGAACACCGGCTTGCACCGCTGCAGCACGAATGCGTCCCTCATCCGTGCGAGCTCCCTTTCCGCGTGGCGTATTCATCACAAGAGCAACCTCGCCATCCGTTAGATAATCGAGCAAGTTCGGATGCCCTTCACGGATCTTTTTCACGTGTTGCGTAGGTATTCCCTGAGCGGCAAGTACAGCTGAAGTACCTTCTGTAGCCAACAGCTTATAGCCCATATCGTGCATGCGACGAGCCAAATCAACGATCTGTCCCTTGGCTCTCTCAGCCACACTTACAAAAACGTTTCCTTCCCGCGGCAAGACAGTTCCCGCAGCAAGTTGGCTCTTGGCAAATGCCATGCTGAAACGCGAGCTGATCCCCATCACTTCGCCCGTCGAACGCATCTCAGGGCCAAGCACGATATCAACTCCGGCAAATTTAATAAACGGAAAAACACTCTCTTTTACCGAGACATGGCTTGGCACGGGATCTTCCGAAACTCCCTGCTCAGCAAGGGATACACCGGCCATGACCTTGGCAGCGATTTTAGCAACCGGCATGCCAGTCGCCTTGGCAACAAAAGGAACTGTTCGGCTAGCTCGCGGATTGACCTCGATCACATAAACGACGGGGTGAGAATCGTCGTAATCATTTTCAGTTGACCTGGATTTTTCTTGCTCCCCGCTCTTTGATCTTTGTTTTTCACTTTCCCACTTAACAGCGAACTGAACATTCATCAGCCCTATCACATTCAGCTCGTGAGCCATGGCAACTGCCGCATCACGCATCTCCTGCACGATTGGTCCGGGCAAGCTATAAGGGGGGATGGCACACGCCGAGTCACCCGAGTGAACGCCCGCTTCTTCAATGTGTTCCATGATACCGGGGACAATCACATCCGTGCCATCACTGATCGCATCGACATCGACTTCGACAGCACCCTCCAAGAATCGATCCAGCAATACGGGCTGGCCCTGTGCCGCCAGAAAAGCTTCGGCCACAAACTTGTCAAGTTGGCTCTTGTCGTAGCAGATTTCCATCGCCCGGCCACCTAAAACAAAACTAGGCCTGACCAACAATGGATATCCGACCTGTTCGGCCACGCGACGCGCTTGATCCATAGTGCGGGCGATGCCGTTCGACGGTTGCTTGAGACCAAGTCGTTCCAACATGTGCTGAAATTTTTCGCGGTCTTCCGCTGCCTCAATATTATCTACGGCTGTGCCAATAATCGGCACACCCACATCTTGAAGTGCTCGTGACAAATTGAGTGGCGTCTGCCCCCCAAATTGCACAATGACCCCGTCTGGATCCACGCGATCGCAAATATTCAGTACATCCTCGACAGTCAATGGCTCGAAGAAAAGCAGATCACTCGTATCATAATCCGTGCTGACCGTTTCGGGATTGGAATTCACCATCACCGATTCAATCCCCAACTCCCGCAGGGCAAAACTGGCGTGACAACAACAGTAGTCAAACTCTATCCCTTGACCTATTCGATTGGGTCCTCCACCAAGAATAATGATACGTTTCGAAGGCGCTGATCGCGCCTTGCTCTGCCCGCTCTTGGCACCATCCTCCTGCCCAACTGGTCTCGCTCCACGCTCCTGCCCTTTGGCTGGAACTTCATCCTCATCTTCATACGTCGAATAGTAATAAGGCGTATAGGCTTCGAACTCGGCTGCACACGTGTCTACCGATTTGAAGACAGTGACTATGCCCAGCGATTTACGGTGGGCACGTACCTCGAGTTCGGTGGAATTCAGCATCTGCGACAGCTGCCGGTCTGAAAATCCAAAACGTTTGGACGTTCGCAACATATCAGGTGTCATCTGCGCTAAACTGCCACAGTTGCGAATCGCATCTTCGGTTTCGACTATTTCAAGCAGGTTGTCCAAAAACCAGCGATCTATATGCGTAAGTTCATATATCTGGTCCACCGTCATGCCGCTTTTTATGGCATAGCGCAGATACCAGACGCGCTCGGGACAAGGCCGCGAAAGTTTGGCTCGTATTTCTTCTTCATCGGGTTGCTCGTCAGTACCCCAAAGATCGTTGCCATCCGAGCCAAAACCAAAAGCACCAACCTCAAGGCCACGCAGCGCTTTTTGGAAGGACTCTTTAAACGTGCTTCCAATTGCCATGGTTTCGCCGACACTTTTCATCTGTGTCATCAATGTGTCATCCGCTTCAGGAAACTTCTCAAAAGCAAATCGCGGCACTTTGGTGACGACATAGTCAATCGTGGGTTCGAAGCATGCCGTTGTTTCGCGTGTGATATCGTTGGGCAGTTCGTGCAGCCGATAGCCAATGGCTAACTTCGCAGCAATCTTCGCTATCGGAAATCCGGTCGCCTTCGAAGCTAAGGCACTTGATCGGCTGACACGCGGATTCATCTCGATAACGATCATACGACCATCATCGGGATTCGTTGCAAATTGAATATTGGATCCACCTGTCTCAACACCAATTTCACGGATGACGGCCAAACTGGCATCACGCATCCGCTGGTACTCTTTGTCGGTGAGTGTCTGGGCAGGGGCCACGGTAATCGAGTCTCCCGTGTGAATACCCATCGGATCAAAGTTTTCAATTGAGCAGATAATGACCACGTTGTCGTCAACATCGCGCATCACCTCCATCTCGTATTCTTTCCAACCAATGATCGATTCTTCAATAAGGACTTCACTCGTAGGGGATTGATCCAGACCACGAAGCACCAGTTCATCAAACTCGTGCTTGTTGTAGGCAATCGAAGAACCGCTGCCGCCCATCGTAAAGCTGGGGCGGACCACGGCAGGCAGTCCGATTGTTTGGACCCATTCACGCGCCGCTTCCACAGTGTTAATCGTTTTTCCACGGCAGACATCCAGGCCGATTTTGTTCATGGCCGCCTTAAAGCGCTCACGACTCTCCGCTTTATCGATGACATCCGCATCTGCACCTATCAATTCCACGCCATACTTTTTGAGCACTCCGTGCTTATCCAAATCCATGGCTACGTTGAGCCCTGTTTGACCGCCTAAGGTAGGAAGTAGCGCGTCTGGCCGTTCTTTTTCGATAACCTTGGTAACCATTTCCCAGGTCAATGGTTCTATATAGGTTCGATCAGCCGTCACCGGGTCCGTCATGATTGTGGCGGGATTGGAGTTTACAAGAATGACCTCGTAACCCTCTTCACGTAGCGCCTTACACGCTTGGGTGCCTGAGTAATCGAACTCGCAAGCCTGACCAATGACGATAGGTCCTGAGCCGATGAGCAAAATGCGGTGAATATCTTCGCGACGGGGCATAGGGAATTTTTAGGCTTGGGGGGATTTGAGTTTCAAAGTTAGGATCTCCTGTGTGGGATCCCAAGGACCAGCGAGTCTGTTTGGAATTGTGTATTCAGAATTGGGATGGACAGTAAAAATACCAACCGTTGCCATACTGTGCACAAGTACACCCGATTCCTGAAATATGTCTAAAATCGCTCTATAGTAGCCCGATGAGGGCTATTTCTTCAAGTAGCTGAATGCCGAGAAGTCTGTGAACCCGTTCGACACGCTGGGGATCTGCCAGGTCCTATCGTGATCCAACTGGGATAAGGACCTAATTCCCGAAGTCTGGCTGATCCGCTATGATGGACGTCCAAAGGATCTTATTTTCTTTAGTATTTTCCATGAGAAACCACCCTGGAATTGGTTTCACGGATGGCTACGTTTGGTTCCCTGTTACGTCATTACCGCCTGCGTGCTGGACTCGGTTTACGCACCTGTGCAGCTTTGCTGGAAGAACGAGCATCCACAGTAAGTGCTATCGAATCGGGTCGACGCGCTCCCTGGAGACGTGATCGGGTGCTTGGTCGTGTTGCTGAAGTGCTGGGACTGGTCGAAAACTCCCAGTTGTGGCAAAAAATGCTGGCCACCGCGAAAACGGGCAGCACAAATTGCCTCGAAACTTCGGGGTCTCTGGTTTGGTGGTGGACCACCGAAGATTGTCCCACGCTCAAAAACGAAACGGTCCAGCAATTGGCCAATTTTGTGGGGGCAACTTTCGAGTACAAAGATCGGCATCCGCAAACGGACTCTCCGCTGACCGAACTGGCCATCGAATGGAGAGTCCGACAACTTCTCGGTCAGCGTAGCACCCAAATTGCAACTGCGCCTGTTGATGTTGAAGCTGTATTGGAAAACGAAGCCAACATTCGCATAGAAATCCTGCCCGGTTTGATTCCCAGATACAGCGTGCAAGCCTGTGTGGTACGATCTGCTGGGCAAACGACACTATTGGTCGATCGTATTGTAGCCGATTCACGTCCTATGGCCGCTTATCGCCTTTTGTTAGCACAAAATTATGCTCCCGCAGCGCTGGGGTGCCCCTTGGATGAGATGCACGATGCAAGCTGGTTTCTTGATCAACAGGCAGACGAAAAGTGGGCAAGCACGGCCCATGACTGCGAGCGATTTGCGCTCTCCATGTTATTGCCGGCAAAACCGGTTCTCAATGGTGCAGAATGTGCTTACCGTGAACTTGTAGAACAACAGGGTTGGGTAGAAATCGACATTGCAACACGCTGGGTCCGCAACCGACTTGCAGAACAATTTGCAGTGCCACCGGCACTCGTACAGCGTCGCTTGTTAGGATGGCCCTGCCATCTCTATGGTCGCATTGCTCAGGCTTTGGCAGCTGAAGAATCCGCCTTGCCTCCCTTGGATTGGCTTCCTGAGGATGTTCCTACTCGTCAAAGGATGTTATTTGAAAAACGGGTCCCGATAGGGGCTTGAATCCGGGTCATCTCTTTTCTCCAACTATTAAGAACCCTTATAGTTTTTTCAGCTTTCCAGACAGAAGTTCGTCACAACGACTAGAATCTTAGAATAAATAGGCCTCCATGGCCTTGCTAAATTAGCTTTTCTTTAACTGCCTAATTCTTGGGCGGGGACTGCCTGTTAAAGATTGACTTGATGCTCTAAACTGTTTACGGTGAACATGTTGACGAACTTGTCCTGGCTGCCCGTGGTTCTGGCTGCCCGTGTCTGAGGTAATTGATTCAAGAACCAACTTTTACCTCGTAGAAGTCTCGGAGATTGTGTTGTCCAAAAAACCCTGGGGTGGCGTATTTGACGGGGCGACGGATCCTCGCGTAGAAAAGTTCACAGAAAGTGTAAGCTTCGACCACCGCCTCTCTTCCCAAGACATTTGTGGCTCGGCCGCCCATGCTCGCATGCTGGCAGCAACTGGAGTCCTTGCCCAGGAAGAATGCGAACAGATTATCGCCTGCTTGGACCAGATACGCGATGAAATCGACGCAGGTACGTTTGTCTTTCAGACTAAGTTAGAAGATGTTCATATGAACATCGAACGTGCGCTCGTTGAACGAATCGGCGATGTGGGCCGTAAACTTCACACGGGTCGTAGCCGGAACGATCAGGTATCGACCGATTTTCGCATGTGGGTCCGAGAGCATATCGACCTGTTGGACCTGGCGTTGCAAGAGTTGCAACGTGCTTTTGTGGGACGTACCAAGCAGGATCAAGGCGTGATCCTGCCAGGCTACACCCATCTGCAGCGCGCCCAACCCGTACTGGCTAACCACTACTGGCTAGCCTATTGCGAAAAATTTGAGCGGGACCGGGCTCGGCTTGCCGATTGTAGGCGACGTGTCAATCAATTGCCCCTCGGTACGGCTGCATTAGCCGGTACAACCATAACCATTGATAGGCAGTTTGTAGCTGAAGAGTTGGGATTCGAAGGTCTGGTCGCAAATAGCCTAGACTCGTCCAGTGACCGTGATTTTGCCATCGAGTACGCGTTTGTGCTAACACTCATTGCCGAGCATCTCAGTACCTGGGCAGAAGAATGGATTCTATGGTCCACGAGCGAATTCAATTTCTTGACTTTGCCACAGGCATACTGCACTGGCTCTTCGATCATGCCTCAGAAAATCAACCCCGATGTGTTGGAACTCGTGCGTGGCAAAACAGCCCGTGTTGTCGGCAATCTGCAAAGCCTGCTGGTATTAGTCAAGGGATTGCCTCTAGCCTACAACCGTGATCTGCAAGAGGACAAAGAACGCGTTTTTGACTCCACCGACACCGTCGAGGCCTGCCTTGCTCTCTCAACAGCCGTAGTAACAGGTGCCCAGCTAAACCGCCAAGCCATTGCAGAGCGACTCGATCGAGGCTATCTCGATGCAACAACTTTGATGGAATATCTCATCGGACTCGGCGTCCCCCAGCGATCAGCACACGAGGTTATTGGCAAGTTGGTAGCCGTTGCCATGAAGAAAAACATTCCTTTAGCAGAATTGCCTCTGGCAGAATTTCGGTCCGCACACGAAGCTCTCGACAAAAAAGTGTTTGATGTTTTGGGTGTTGAACAAGCCGTTCAAGCATTTGTCAGCTACGGTTCCACCTCCCCACAGCAAGTTGAGAAACAAGTCTCCCTGTGGCGCGAAAGGCTCGATTCGTAATCCAATTGATTTATTTATGAACAAGTCTTTCGGTACTATCCTCGTTCTTTTCTACTTCGCCAACGCACTTCATGCACAGGGCACCCTTTTGGATGAGGCCCCAAAGCGCGGCCCGGCGGTGGCTGCGATTCTCGAGCTCCCCCGTGGGACACCTGCCCAACAATTGCGTGGCATCTTTACGCTCATTGATCTGGGGGAAACCGATGTTGCTGCAGAATTATGGAAAGCCTTTGCCAAACAAAAACCGAATACCAAGACCCAAGTCGCCCTGGTAGAAAAATTTGGCACGGCCCGTTTTCTGACTTTATCCCGACAGGATAGCCAGCTCTTTGCCGGTGCGCGCGAATTTGTTGCTACCTGTTTAGAAACGAAGGCTCAACAATCTCGCAATCCGCAAAGGATTGCACGGATGGTAAACCAACTCAATGATCCTGCGGCAAGACAGCGTCATGCAGCACGTGTGGATCTGGCAGCTACCAGCACCCCAGGTGCCGTAGCCTGCTTGGAAGCGCTGGCGCAAGCGAAAGAAGACTCGGCACGTACAAACATCATGTTGGCATTGGTAGAAATGCGACCGGAGGTCGATCCTTTGCTCATTGCAATGCTAGCCGACAGCCATGGACAAGTACGACGAGACGTTGCGGAGCTGGCAGGTTATTTGCAGCTTTCAGAGTCTATCCCCTGGCTGGCCGCCATGGTGGCAGGCGCAGAACCTAACCCCAACGTGGTGGCCGCAGCGCAAAGTGCTCTGACAAAACTAAATTTATCTATGCCCACAATCGATGAAGTGCGAGAGTTGATTCGCAATGAATTACATCGACTTCAATTGGGCGTGTTGACAAATTCGCGACCACCACGGGACATCGATTTCTGGTGGATTTATGATTCGCTCGATGGCAAGCTCCAGTCGCAGAATCAGCCTGCCGAGGCCCGGAAAATTTTGGCGGCAGCGAGGCTTTCTCGCTTGCTATTGCAACTGCCGGCGCCTCCCGCAGAAGACCGACAGTCGGCCCTCATTTATGCTTATCAAGCAGCACGTGAACTTGAACAAAATCCCACCGCAGAGGTCCAGCAATGGGTTGCAGAGCTGGACACCAGCACGCTGAATGAAGCGCTTGACGAAGCACTCCGGAATAATTCTCTCGCAGCCGCACAGGCCTTTGCCGAATTGCTAGGCAAACAATCGGACCAGGCAGCCATCGCATCCATTCAAAACCGGCCAGCCCCGCTCGTGCGTGCACTAACCCATACCGACCAAAGTCTAAGATATGCCGCACTGCAAGCCATCATGCAAATAGCCCCCCAACGTACTTTTGCCGGGGCTAGCGGTGTACCAAAAGCGCTCTGGCATTTTGTTGCTGCGCCCGGAACTCCGCAGGTCGTGACAGGTGCAGCAACCACGGCACGTGCCAACTTGTGGGCTGGACAATTACGAGGCTTGGGATTTGCAGCCACACCAACTACAAACGGTCGTGACACAATCCACACTGCAATACGTTCGCCTCGATTGCAACTGGTTCTCCTGGATAGCGATATCAATCGACCCCTCCTGAGAGAAGTCGTTTTTCAGCTGCGCACCAGCCCCCACACGGGTCAAATACCAATTGCCATTCTCAGTAGTCCGGAAAATCTTGATCGCGCACAGAGTCTAGCCAGACACGACCAGTGGCTCCTAGCCTTGCCCACGCCCCAGCAGGCTGATGCCATGCAGTCGATTGTGGATCAACTCACTAAACTTTCCCACTACGACTCTGCCGAAGAACGTCTTGAGCAAGCCCAACAAGCCTTGGTTTGGATTGCCCACCTTTTAGAATCGGGCCATCCTTACGACGAATTACTCCGCGAAGCGGACATGCTTAACCATGCTGTTTACCAACCTGAACTCACAACAGAAGTGTTGCGCGTTTTGCCCCTGCTAGGCACAGCCGCAAGCCAGCAATTGCTCGTCAATCTGGCCAGCACGCAAGCACAGCCCATCGAAATGAGGCAACAGGCTGCTACCGGTTTGGCTACCAGTGTCAAGCAATTTGGTAAATTACTGACCTCCCATCAAATCCTCCGACAATACGACCGTTACAACGCAAGTGAAACTGCTGATGCCGACACACAGGACGTACTTGGTCAAGTACTCGACATCTTAGAAGCCCAATGACTTAGAAACCTGATAAAAGGGCTCTTTCAATCACCTCACACTGACTATGAATCTTTCTGAGTCTATCACCGGTACCGATCCAGCCGAGGCCAAACTGCGCGGTATTATTGGCTCAGGGTCTGCCATGGCCGAAGTGTTTCGACTCACAAAACAAGTGGCAAGATCCAATGCCTCGGTTTTACTCTTGGGCGAAACGGGTACTGGGAAAGAATTAATCGCCCACGCCATCCATGCCCTCAGCCGTCGCCACGAACGTCCCTTTGTGCGGGTCAACTGTGGTGCCCTCAGCGAAAGTTTGCTGGAGAGCGAACTGTTTGGCCACGTTCGCGGGGCATTCACCGGGGCTATTAACAACCGCACAGGCCGTTTTGAAGCGGCCCATAAAGGCACGATTTTTCTCGATGAAATTAACTCCACAACTCTGCATTTGCAGGTAAAATTACTCCGTGTGCTTCAAGAACATGAGTTTGAGCGCGTGGGCGACACAAAAACGGTTCGTGTCGATACACGGGTGATTGCGGCCAGCAATCGTGATTTATTGGAGCTCGCAGGCGAAGGGACATTTCGGGAAGACTTGTATTATCGGCTGAATGTGGTACCCATTGTTCTCCCCCCCCTGCGGGAGCGCGTTGAGGATATCCCGGAACTGGTGACATACTTTCTGAACCTCTACAATGAGCAGAATGATCGATACGTAGCGCACATCGCCCCGGAAGCACTCGCTGCAATGGAGCAATATACCTGGCCGGGTAATGTACGTGAGTTGCAGAATTGCATTGAAGGTGCCGTCGTCATGGCTCTGGGAGACGAATTAACACGGGACCTACTTCCATCGGTTATCACCTCAGGACAACAGCCGCGTACGCCTGGCAGTCGGGCCATGAATTTTGAATCTCTTGCTGAAGAATTGGTTTACCGGGGCCTCAATGGGTCTGACAAAAAGGACGGTAATTTACACAGTCAAATCGTCGACCGCGTGGAACGTGAAGTGATCGCTCAAGTTATGTCCACCTGTAGCAATGTGCAGATCAAAGCCGCCGCCAAGCTTGGCATCAACCGCAACACACTCCACAAAAAGCTCAAACAATACGGGCTGGATGGCGAAGCGAAGTAGGGTTTTCCAATGGGATCCGGCGTAAACATGTTGTGCTTCTCAGCTAGCTATGCGCTTGCTCTGATACTTGAGTTTTCAGGGCTTTGGAATCTGCTGCGTGTGCGCAGAATCGTAGTTCTGGGCATCGCCCTGGCAGGGCTCGTAGCCCATACCTGGTTTTTAGGACAGCGGGTCAATCTGGCCCCACAAGCACCCCTTACAAGTCATCAGGACTGGTTTTTGTTATCCGCCTGGGTGTTGGCACTTGTCTATCTTGCCGCCAAGTATTACTACCCTAAATCATCAATGGGTCTGTTTGTATTGCCAGCCGTACTGGCATTGGTTGGAGGAGCGCAGTTTGCTTCGACCACAACACTGGCTACATTTCAAGCCCCACGTCTGTGGGGTCGCATCCACGGCATTTTTCTCATGCTGGGAACCGTTGCAGTACTGATTGGCTTTTTAGCCGGTTTGATGTATCTCATTCAAAGCTATCGATTAAAACACAAACTGGCCACTACCAAAGGCCTCCGACTTCCCAGCCTGGAATGGCTGGAGCGAATAAACAGCCGTGCTCTGATTGGTGCAACCGTGCTCGTTGGGGGTGGTTTTTTCACCGGAGTCATCAGTCGGTTGGCACATTCGGGAGAAAAAAACTTCATCCCCTGGTCGGATCCTGTCGTGCTCAGTCTGGCAACTATGTCGGCCTGGCTGGTTATCGCCGAGGTGTTCCGACTCGTCTATCCCGCCGCTAGACAGGGACGAAAAGTTGCCTATCTGACAGTAGCCGCACTTGTCTTTCTGCTCTTCGTACTAGCAATGATGCTATTTCAAGATTCGTTGCATTCCACTGATCTTCCCGAGCCGACCGTGGAGGTGGAATCATGAATTTGCACATGGTCGGGTGCAACCACCATGACACACGCATTGAAGTGCGGGGGCTGCTGGCTTTCGACACACAGCAGACCGCCTCTGCTTTGAACACCTGGCGGACGCAATTCCCAGAAACCGAAATAGTGCTGCTTTCGACATGCAACCGCTGTGAGCTTTACGCTGCCACGAACGGTGAAAACATTATCTCCTCCGCAGATCAATTAATCGATATCCTGCTTGACTACCGGCAAATCGACAGACCCCAAATCGAAGGGAGTTTATTCACCCTGAATGGAAATGATGTCGTGCATCATCTCTACCGAGTAGCCGCAAGCTTAGATAGTATGGTAGTTGGCGAATCCCAAATCCTGGCACAAGTAAAACAGGCTTACCAAAACGCCCAACAGCAGGGTTCTACGGGCCCCATGCTGCACGAACTCTTCCAATCGGCCCTGCACACAGCAAAACGGGTTGCCGGCGAAACCTCGCTGCACAAGCACCGGATAAGCATCCCCAGCGTAGCAATAGCCGATCTCGCCAGTTGTGTTTTCGAAACATTTGACAACAAGCATGTACTCGTCATTGGTGCTGGTGAACTCGCAGAAGATACTCTCCGCTACTTGCGTGATGCTGGCAATGCCCATATCCATGTCGTCAATCGTAATGCCGAACGTGGGCAGCAACTCGCCAATAAATGGGGTGGTCAATACCATGCCTGGGATCAACTTTGGAACCAGTTAGTAAAAGCCGATCTGGCAATCAGTACCACATCAGCCGATGAGCCCGTGGTTCGTGCTGACGACTATGCAGAATTCGTTGTCCGTGAGCGTCACCAACGTCCCCTTTTTGTGCTTGACCTGGCCGTACCCCAAGATTTTGAACCAGCCGTGGGGGATGCTCTGGGTGTGTACTTGTACTCTCTGGACGATTTGGACCAGGCATGTAACCATAATCGTCAGGCACGGAAAGCAGAGCTTTCTTCCGCAGAAAAAATTGTATTGCAAGAAACAGAATGTTTCTTTGCCAATCTCAGCCATCGTGCAGCAGCCCCGGTAATCACGGGTTTGCGCAAAGGCTTAGAACGCCCAAAAGCTGCTGAACTGGAACGCCTTTATCGCCGTTTGCCAGAATTGGA
This sequence comes from uncultured Planctomycetaceae bacterium, assembly GCA_963935315.1. Lineage (GTDB taxonomy): Bacteria > Planctomycetota > Planctomycetia > Pirellulales > Lacipirellulaceae > Bythopirellula. The sequence goes on from CAWWCC010000070.1 coordinate 12,476, forward strand.
CCCGATGGCCCGGCAAGAAATTGAGCAATTTGCAGACCGCCTCGTCAACAAAATGCTACACCCACCACTGAAATCTTTGCGAGATGCTTCAAAAAACGGCACGCCCCACAATCTTCTCAATGCACTCAAACGGCTGTTTCATCTAGAAGATTAGACACACATTTAATGGATATCCGAGGTTGATAGATATCCGGGCTAAATCTCTTCATCGTCTTCGTAATCATATTCGAAAGCATCATCGTCGGAAACAGAATCATCTTCCAATTCTGAATCCTCTTCTAAAACAGAGTCGTCTTCAACTTCTTCCCATTCATCTTCGTATTCTTCATCTTCTTCATTTTCTTCTTCATCTTCTAGTGGGGTATCTTCCTCATACTCGAACTCCGAATCGTCGTCCCCGTCACTTTCGTCTTCCTCATCTTCGTCGCCCTCTTCATATTCGTACTCGTA
>CAWWCC010000071.1:0-12841 GCA_963935315.1 uncultured Planctomycetaceae bacterium
CGAACCAGCCCCTTTTATTCTCTTCGACTACGTCTCAGAGAACAAAAGGGGCTGGTCCAAAGGAGAGTAAAACCGTAACTTAAAAAATGGTTCACCCGTGGGAACGGGGCACTTGGTCTTGTCGTGCAGCGTTGTTCCTGGAAGAACTTTAATGGCTATGTCCCTGTTGTGATCCATAATGTCTTGCCCAGTTGCTAAAACATGTTTCTTCGCTCTGTGCGGGTTTGTTGCAATAGGTTGGACACACCCACTGCGTGCGGAAGGTATCCATGCCGAACAGTTGGCGGCGCAGGTACGGATTCACCGCGATGCGTATGGCGTGGCCCACGTGTTTGGGGAGAACGATGCGAGTGTTATTTTTGGTTTTGGCTATGTGCAAGCCGAAGATTTTTTTTGGCAAGTTGAAGACGTCTATATTCTAGCCCTCGGTCGCTATGCTGAAGTGCATGGACCGCAGGGCTTGAACTCCGACCTGCTCAACAGAGCTTTTGAAATCGTACCGCGCAGTCGGCGTGATTACGCAGCCCTCGATGCAACATCACAACAACTCTATTCAGCATTCGTTGCAGGTATTAATTATTACCTGGAAACACACCCTGAAGTACAGCCACAACTCATCAAACGTTTTGAGCCATGGCACGTGTTGGCTTACCATCGACATATTGCGCTGGAGTTATGCTTTCGGTTTCTTGGTCTAAAAGATAGCGGTTATATGCCTCGGCGGAATCCGCATATCTGGACCGCTACGGGTAGTAATGGCTGGGCCCTCAGTGGAGAACGCACCCAGTCGGGCGGTACCATGTTGCTGGCCAACCCGCATATGCCCTGGTTCGGCTTTGCCCAGTTGATGGAGGTCCACTTGCACTGTGAAACCCGATCCAACAATCCGGGCTGGAACTTCATTGGTGCTGGCTTCTATGGATGTCCCACACTTGCATTGGGACACAATCATCGTTTGGGGTGGACAATGGTATCGAATGAACCTGATATCGCAGACTGCTGGCGCGTGCATTTTGACGATGCCCAAAACCCTCTTGCCTATCGCTATGCGGAAGGCTGGCGCATGGCAGAACTTTGGAAAGAAACAATCCAAGTGCGCAAAACGCGTGGATTAGAATCGCGAGAATTTGAGTTTCGCAAAACCCATCAAGGCCCTATCGTTGCCCAAGAAGACAAGCAGACCATGCTGGCGGCTCGCATCTCTGGACTCTTCGAAACTATTCCAATGCGACAATGGCTGCAGATGGCCAAATCGCAGAATCTGGCAGAATTCCGCCAGGCACTGAGTATGATGCAGGTGCTTTACATGAATGTTGTGTATGCAGACGCAGATGGAAATATTTTTTATCTTTACACGGGTAGAATCCCAAGACGGAATGCAAATTTCGACTGGTCAAAACCCGTTGACGGAAGTGATCCAGCAACACAATGGTTGGGAATTCACACTTTGGAAGAGCTTCCTCAAGTGCTAAACCCAGCGGCCGGTTTTGTTCAAAATTGTAATTCTTCACCATTGATAACCACAGATGGTGACAATCCACGACGAGAGGATTTTCCGCTTTACATGATGGGAGATGCAGACCAACACAAGCGCCGCGCACTAAGATCTTTAGAACTCCTGAGGTCCATGAACTCGGTGGATTTCACAGCCTGGCAACGGGCTGCTTTCGACAACGAAGTCTACTGGGCCCGTCACGAATTGCCATCCTATGCAGAAAAGTTCCAATTGCTCGAACGGGACAACCCAGAAATGGCTCGGCGCGTGCGTCCTTTTTTAGAGCATCTTTTGGCTTGGGATGCACGTATCACATTCGATTCAACGGCTGCAACCCTCTGCCATGCCTGGTACGAGCAATTGTATGGCCAGGGCTACCCGGGCGAATCGATGCGCGCTTTGTACGTTGATAAACCACAGAAACAGCTCGAAGCCCTTGTTCGAGCAGCAGAGCAAATACGAACAATGCATGGCGATTGGCGCGTTCCCTACGGCGAGGTCTACCGTATTCAACGACAGCCTCATCTACCTGATCTCGTAGATGCCCGTTTCGATGACAATGCAGACAGTTTGCCTTCCCTGGCGGGACACGGACCTATGGGAGTTGTTTTCACCCAGTATTTTACGCCCAGCTTAAAAATCCCCTGGGTCATCTCGCAACGTCGTCGGTATGGATTGGTCGGAACATCCTATCTGGCAACTTATGAATTTACTCCTGATGGGGTCCGTGGAGCCAGCGTTATCCCCTTCGGCACAAATGGTAATCCCGACTCACCGCACTACTTTGATCAGGCGTCTCTATTGGCCGAAAAGCGACTTAAACCTGAACTCTTCACACGCAAGCAAGTACTCGCAGGGGCTGTTAAGAGCTATCGCCCAGGCGAGCACTAGAGCTCGTTTGTAGCTAGCCCGGGCGACAAATGGGGAGAAATATGTGGGTTAAGATGCCCGCCTTCTTGGTACGCCTTCGTTGCGGTATACTGTCTGGCACAGAAAAACCCTTTCCTGTCCTGAACATTCTCAATCTATGCCCAAATATGTTGTCCGACACGGTGTGATGCGGCACCTGGGAGTCTTCTCTACCCGTGGTAAGGACGAGTATGTGCGCGGGGCACAGGTTATCGCCAGAACTAGCCGTGGCCTAGAAGTTGGTGAAGTACTATGCGAAGCAAACGAACATGCGCTTGCGAATATGCAGGACCCCAAGACGGGACAAATCCTGCGAGAACAGGACGATGAAGACGAAGGGGAATTACGTCGCCTGCTTGAACAACAGCAAGGAGAACACAAGACCTGCGCTGATCGCATTCGTGAACTCGGACTGGACATGCGACTAGTCGACGTGGAACATGTTTACGGAGGTGAGCGCATCATCGTTTATTATTTGGCTGAGGAACGGGTTGATTTTCGACAATTGGTTAAGAATCTAGCAAGTGAGTTTCAGACACGTATCGAAATGCGGCAGATCGGGGTGCGCGACGAAGCCAAGCTGCTGGCCGATTATGGCGATTGCGGAAAACCCGTTTGTTGCAACACGCATCTTTCCGAAATGCCTCCCGTGTCAATGCGGATGGCGAAGTTGCAGAAGGCAACTCTAGACCCAAACAAGATTTCTGGCCGCTGTGGGCGACTCAAATGCTGCCTCCGTTATGAGTACGAGACCTACCAGGATTTACAAAAAGACTTGCCTCCAGTCGGATCTGAGATTATCACAGGGGAAGGGAAGGCCAAAGTGCTAGCACAAGAGATTTTAGCAAGTAAATTACTCGTTCAGACCGAAGATATGCGACGGGTGATGATCGACGGAGCTGATGTACTAACCGTGCTCAAGAGGGGCTCGAGCCCAAAGAATAAGGCGGAGGGAAAGTCTGCAGAACAATCGCCAGACGCTCCCTGAAAACTGGTGGTTTCCCCCAAACTTCATTTAAAAACAATCCCAGGCAAAGACGTGCTGTCCGTGTAAGGGTAAAATGAGTGAGGACTGGGCCAAGATAAAAACTGAGGGAAGCAACAATCAACCCATGAAAAGAGATGGATTGCGATAGCTGATTCTAATTTTTATTCGTCTCCTACCCGTGATCCGCTCACAAAATTGTCTACTATTTTTTCATATATTCATCCCAATCAAACTAGCTATCTTTCAACCGTTTAGATATGCCCGCTATGCTTGACCCCGACCACCCAATTACCGAACTCCTGCGTCGTGATGATCGTTATCATTTTGATGCCTACGTATTTGTGTTCGAAGCTCTGCGCTATGCCCAAGACAAACTTGGCATGGGAAATGAAATCGATGCTGAGGATTTAGCTGCCAGCAGTTCTGATGAGCAGAATACCGCTTTAGACGGACTTGATGAGCAGCAAGAAGCTGAGCGCCATGTCACAGGACAAGAGCTTTGCGAAGCCATGCGGTTGTTTGCCCATGAACAATACGGTTATCTGGCCAAGAGTGTGCTGAACCATTGGGGAATTGCATCCACGGGTGACTTTGGCGAAATCGTCTTCAATTTAATTGAAATCGAACAGATGCGCAAAACACCCCAGGATCGACGCGAAGATTTTGAAAACGTCTTCGATTTCGACGAAGGTTTTCAACACAACTTTCAATTCACTGCACCTGACTCCAGTGAGGAGCCCAGGCATTGATGACTGCACGGGCTAAAGAGGTGAGGCCCAAAGAGGAGCGATTGGGACCTCACAAACATCGTGGTCAACTAATCATTGCAAGCCTATTGCTCACATCCTGGATTCTGTTTCTTGCCTGGATGTCAATCAAGGGGTAACCATGATCCGGTTTTGGATTTCCTGCCTGCTATTGTCTTTTTTATTCTGTGACCCTTGGCAGGATACGGCTCCCGCTGCTGAGCCGCTTTCTAATATCGCACCCCTTGTGCAGCGGGCAACGCATCATTTAGCCAGTTCCCAAGCTGAGGATGGTTCGTACAGTAGCCATCTGGGGACGGGGGTCGCCTCTCTGGTGACCACTGGTTTGATGCGCTGCGGTCGTACACCCCAAGATCCTTTAATTGCCAAATCACTCGCTTATCTAGAGCGACATGTCCGCGAGGATGGAGGCATTTACCAGAGTGGGAGTCGGTATCGTAATTACGAAACGTGTTTGGCTATTCTTTGTTTTAACGCAGCCAATAGCAACGGCAAGTACGATGCCCTGCTCAAAAACGCCCAAACGTTTGTCAAAGAATTGCAATGGGACGGTGGTGAAGGACACGATGAGTCCAGTACGAGCTTCGGCGGAGCCGGCTATGGTAAACACAATCGACCCGATCTGTCGAATAGCAGTTTTTTAATCGAAGCGCTGAAATCACTCGGGACCAAACCGAATAATCCGGCCATGATCCGAGCGCTCCGATTTGTCTCGCGGTGTCAAAACTTGGAAACAGAACATAATGAAACCAAGTTTGCAGCGAAGAATCCTGATGGTGGGTTTTACTACACGGTGGCAGCCGGCGGATCGAGTCAGGCTGGCGAAACGGCGAATGGCGGACTACGCAGCTATGGGTCCATGACGTATGCAGGCCTCAAAAGCATGATTTATGCAGGAGTCGGACCAGACGATCAACGAGTTGCAGCAGCCTACCAGTGGGCAAAAAATCACTACACGCTCTCGGAAAATCCCGGCTTGGGAAACAATGGGTACTACTACTACTTGCACACCTTGGCCAAAGCACTCGATGCTTTGGGGAAATCCGAAATCGTCGATGCTTCGGGGGTGAAACACGACTGGCGAAAAGAACTCGTAGCCACTCTGGCAGAAGGACAGCAAGCAAACGGTAGTTGGCTGAACAGTAACGAGCGGTGGATGGAAGGCGATCCCAATCTGGTCACAGGGTACGTCCTGTTGACGCTCTCCTATTGCCGCGAATAGCTGGCCGTTTCCCGCCGCGACACACTTCGCTGCATGCACACCCTACATTATGTTTAGCATACGGAAAGCGATTACGAAACTCACTCATGCTGGTGTAGAAACGAATACTCTGCAAGTCCATGAGAAATCTACTTAGTGCTGCATAGGTATGCTAGCCCTTGCGTATTAAAAATCGATCTCAGTACCGTGGTAGTAGTACACCACGCTAAATAGTTGTAATGTTTTATTGCCTTAAACGTTTTTTCAAGCTGGATGAGGTAGACTATCTACAGTTGTGGATTTATAACACTGCCCCTGGAGTCTCATCATTCGTTGTGTCTTCGCTGTTCTGATCTTGCTAGTGCCAGGTACAATCTCCTCAGCACTGCCCGTGGTCGACCAGGTAAATGAGATGACCTAATCCGTGGGGGCGGTTCAATATCAAAGTGTGAAACGGAGCAGTCTATTTCAGATCCCAAAGGTGGATGCTCGGATCACGGCGCTAGAAGCCCAGCTAGAGAAGTTCGACGAATAGGCATCAAACGCTGACCCGCACAGTTCGTACGCGAAGATACCGCTACCGATTAGTCAGCACTGTTTACATGGCAACTGCGGTCCCGGAAACCGCTTCGGTTGAGCACACCGAAGCGTCTTAGTTGAAGAGGAAGACCGATAGGATTTCAGTCTCACTGCCGGCTAGCACAACGATGATTCCAACGAATATCGCGAGGTTCCAGGGCCCGGCAACCTACTTATCGTCAGGCCACCTCTTTAGCGTCTGTTAGGTATTGCTAAATTCAATGGGCCAAAAACTGCACTCAATCCAGCAACTGATCGGTTTTTTCTTTTCTCAAAACATGCTGGTATTTCCCTTTTGGCCAGGTCGTGGCGCAGTCTCAATAAACCTTTGTCCCTGGTCTGCTAGCAAGTCAGGGTAGCCAATGGGCTCTTTACTGGAGTCCTAAACGGCAGAAAAAAATATTACAAAGGTTATTCGCCGAAAAACTTTCTCTCCTGGTAGAACGATGTGGACCGAAATCACTTAAATCACTGCATTTGCGCAATAAGTGAGCCCTCCTCCAACTAGCCCTGTACCCCTCGCCTAGTGAAAACGGGGGGGGAGTACTAGCTCTCCCCCATCTTGCAGCCCACTGAGTGGTCTTTGCGTCAGTGAGGCGATTTGCTAATTAACTCCTCCTAAAATCCGCAGCGACGCGCTACGGATGTCTTGGCAAATTGGAACACTTTTCGGTCAAACCAGTTGGTTCTCCCATGGAAAAAACAAAAATATCACGTTCCCTCGTTCGTCGTCTTACTGCTCCACTTGGACTGGCAGTTGCTCTCTTGGGCAGTGGAGGCTGGGGAGTCTATCACTACACCACAGCCTCCACCGTTGAAACGGGAATGTCCCCTGACAAATTTGCGCATAGTGCTTCTTCAGTCAAAGAAGAATTGAAGACTTTGTTTGCCAGCGAATCGCATACTGTTAGCACTTCAAAAACCAATGGGTCGTCCACAGCAGACCGATACAGTCAGCCTTCTAATTCAGCGCCCACTTCAAAAAGTTCGGATCGCTACACACTCACTTCCGCCAAAACGGCAAATCCCTTTGCGACCGCACCATCGCTGCCTGGTGAGACAACCAAGGCTGATGCAGCGCCTCCTGAAAAAAAACAATCTAAATCCGTTCCTGATCGCTACGCAGACTATGCTGGCCCAACTCCACCAGCCCTGCCTCCTTTGGCACCTGCTCCAGTCCCAGCGGATGAGAGTCCGACCTTCGCAGCAACCGACGTTACGCGTGGACAAGAACCAAGTACAAATCCTTTGCGCACTCCTGCTTTAGAAACACCCCAAGAGAAGAATCGCCAGGCCAACGTGGGCGCTAAACTACCAATCGGTAGATCCCCACAGACAAAAAATCAGTTGACTCAGGCTTTCAGCAACGCACGACCCTTTCAGCAAAACGAGCTTCCCGCTCAGGAGAATCCTGCTAGCCCGGTGGCAAATTCGTATCCACCGCCCAAAACGCCCCAACTGGCAAACCCACGAGCCATTGAACTTGATAAAGGTCTGACAATGCGGACGCCTCGGCAGCCGACGCCCCGTTTTACTCAGCAGCCACCAGGAACACCTCCAGCCAACAACAACCTTGTCCAGAATACGAATCCTTTACCACCAGCTAGCCTGGGAAGTTCGGCAAATCTAACTCCAACACCCGGCTTGGTAAATAATCCGGGCACCGGAAGGCCAGGGGAGCGCCTGCTCGAAGGGCTGCAGAATCCCTCTATCACGATTCAGAAACTATCGCCTGAAGAAATCCAGGTAGGAAAAAGGTGTACCTTTGCCATTCGCGTGCAAAACACGGGCCAACGCACGGCCCAGAACGTTCAAATTCATGACGAAATACCACTCGGCACCGAGCTCGTTGGCACGGCACCGCGGGCTTCGATCTCAGGATCGCAAGTGACCTGGGAATTAGGGATGCTGTCTGTAGGCGAAGAGCGAACCGTCGAAATGGAATTAATCCCGACCGAAGAAGGTGAGCTCGGGAGCGTGGCCACTGTACTGGTCGCCGCCCAAGCATCCGCCAAGTCGCGCTGCACGCGGCCCGAATTGGCTCTCAGACTCTCCACCACAAAACCCCAAGTTTTGATGGGGGAACAACAGCTTGTGCAAATTGAAGTATCGAACCCAGGTAGCGGAGATGCAACCGGTGTGATGCTACTCGAAACGGTTCCCCCAGGTGTAAGCCACGAGGCGGGACCCGCATTGGAATTTGAAATCGGTGTCTTGCGGGCCGGTGAATCCCGCAGACTGGAGCTTATTTTGACTGCTGAAAAAGCTGGCAAGATCCAAAACATCATGACAGCACGCGCTGATGCCAGCCTGCAAATTGATGCCAGTTGTGAATTTGAAGTCATTGCTCCCGAACTTCAATTGTCGATTGAAGGGCCTCAAAAGCGTTATTTGGAGCGACCTGCCACCTACCGTGTAAGCATTGACAATCCTGGAACCGCGACGGCGCACGAAGTCCAACTGGTAACGCATCTCCCCAAGGGATTGCAGTTTGTCAGCGCCAACAATATGGGTGAATACGATTCGGCATCGCACACCGTGCAGTGGAGTCTTGCAGAACTACCAGCCAACGAACGCGGTACGGTTGAACTAGTGGCCCTCCCTATCGAACCGGGTGCCCAAACCTTGCAAATCGCCACCAAAGCCCAACAAGGTCTGGAAGACCGCACCGAGAAACAGGTCTTGGTCGAAGGCCTGGCTGCTCTCATGTTTGAGGTCGCCGATTTGGCCGATCCTATTGAAATTGGTGGAGAGACGACGTACGAAATTCGTGTTGTCAACCAAGGCTCAAAAGCGGCCGGCAATGTTCAGGTTGTGGCCATATTGCCACCAGGACTTCGCGCCTTGTCAGGCCAAGGCGAAACGCGCCATACCATTCAGGGGGAACGGATTGCTTTTGCTCCAATTCCCAGTTTGGGCCCCAAGGCGGACACAACCTATCGTATTCAGGTGCAAGGCACACGGCCGGGAGATCAACGACTCCGTGTCCAAGTCACCACGGACGAAGTCCAGCAGCCAATCACCAAGGAAGAAAGTACTCGGGTCTATGCAGACGAGTAAAGCAATGGCCTGAAAAACTAGGGAGCGTACCTAGATATCCCAATCCTTTGCCTCGGATCCGTTGATTAGCAAGGACTCCAAGTGCGCTGCAACACATGCGGCAAGTATAGGCGGATTGTAGCCTCCCTCGAGCGCGCTGACGATTCGTCCTTGAGCATAAGTGTCCGCAATCTGGGTGACTGTGGATGTCAGCCAGCTAAAGTCCTCAATTTCTAAGCCGAGTGATCCGACAGGGTCCAATCGATGGCTGTCAAAACCCGCACTGATCAGCACCAGCTCAGGATTGATCCGTGCTGCGAAGTCCTCCAAGTTGCGCTGGAAGGATTGCCGGTAATTCGCGCGCGAGGTACCAAACTCCATAGGCAGATTGCAGGTGGTGCCTAAGCCATCGCTACTGCCCGTCTCTTCGACAGAACCAGTGCCTGGATAAAAGGGCCAGCGGTGGGCTGAAAAAAAACCAACCCGCGGGTCTTCATAAAAGCAGGCTTGTGTGCCATTGCCGTGATGGACATCCCAATCTACCACCAGCAAACGATTGACACCTCGATCCAGGGCGGACTGGGCTGCCAGAGCAATATTGTTTAGCAAACAAAAACCCATGGCACGATCTGGAAGGGCATGATGACCCGGTGGGCGAACCAGACAGAGGGCACTCCGAGCATTGCCATCCAAAACTTGCTGTGTCGCATTGCATACAGCTCCCGCTGCAAGCTTTGCTATTTCCGGTGATCGGGGAGAAACAACCGTGTCGGGGTCCGCCTGTCCTCCACCTTGCTCAGCAAGCCCTTGGAGTTGAAAAGCAAGTTCGCGTTGGTGCACTCGCAACAGCACCTGATCGCTTATCATTTCCCACTGAGGCTGCTCGCACCGGTCCATCAATGGTGTGGTTTCCAAGTGGCTCGTAATATGATGCAAACGTTCTGCACATTCGGGATGGTCACCCGTCTCGTGCAATAGAAAACGAGCATCCGTATAGAGCAGTGTCATGCCTATCTCCTGGTTTTGCTGTCAACTTGACATAAGCTCCTCGCCCTAAGTAGGGTAGAGGAAGGGACTTCGGCTGAACAGCGAGGTCCAGCCAGATGCTTCTTGGTGGGTAATTGCCTACAATGGACTAGGGAGTGGCATCAGGTTGATCAGAGAAAAGTAGTCAGGAACGGATCGGGCTGTCTGGCAGACCCCGGATCCAAAACTCTTCATTACGGAACACTAAGGAACAGAGGCCATGTTCACACGGCAGAAATCTCTACGCTGGCAATTCCGATGCGAACGAATTTCGTGGCGAATTTTTATTTTTCCGGTTGTCTTAACCTTGGTTAACGCGCTGACCATTCCAAACGCATTCGCACAGAGGTATGAGACTCTCTCTGCCAAAATGGAAGACAAAGCATCAAAAACTCTCTGGCGGACTGTAGCTCAAGCTTTAAATAATCCGGCTACCTATCAAACGGACAAAGGGGAAATCGATGCGTTTTTTATGAAGTACTATTTCCCGAAAATGACAGAAACCAACCCCAATGAATTGGGTCAATTGGGAAAACGTCGCGAAGATCTGTTGAAATGGCTGCGTGGGACAAAAGTGCCTGAGGCTCAACAGCACCTTACTGGTTTAACCCTGAAAGCCATGCGTGTAATATCACGTCATAATTTTCATCCGGCCGTACGTTACAACGCAGCACTCATTCTTGGCTTTTTAAACAATCAGTATGCCACGGCAGCCCAACCCCCCGTACCGCTCCCCGAAGGCACTTTGGCATTGATAGAATTGATGGAGGAAAGTGAGTTTACCATCAAAGGTAAGACGATTAAGGTCCCTGCTTCTGTAAGGGTTGCGTGCCTGGTGGGCCTTCAGCGACATGCTCGCTTTGGCATTACCGAAAACAATGCACCGCGTGTCACCAAAGCTTGCCTGGAAATCATCACCAGCAAGGAGCCTAGAGAAGAGATTACCCGATCGGTTCACCACTGGATGAAATGCATGGCAGCGCGCGTGCTAGCCCACCAACATGGAAAAGCCCTGCCCACTGATATACAAAGTGCCCTCACTGGGCTTATTGCTGACAATCAGATGGGATTGGAAGATCGCTGCTGTGCAGCCGAGATCCTGGACCATATCAGCTATGCGAAGGCAGCTGCCCTGGACGGTACGGATGCCGTTTTGACTTTAGGCAAATTGGCCCAGGACGTGCTGGAAGAAGAAGCCAAAGAGTCCGAGGAATTTGAACAAGATGCTATTAAACGGGGGCCCGGGACGAACCGTGGTTTTGGTGGCAGAAACAACTTTGAGCTTGCTACGCCCCAATACCCACGTCGTCGACTTCTCAACCGGCTCACCTGCATTACACGTGGCAGCAATTCGCTCGTTCATGGACTCTCGGACGAATCGAAGCAAAACATGCAAAAACTCGTGGACACTCTCACGCCCACAATGACTCAGGTGGCCAACAAAAAAACGGGTAGTCTGGAGGTCACCGGAGCAGTGATCGAATTAAAATCAACCGTCGACACTTTGGTCAACAGTTGGAAACAGCCTAGTACCGAGGCGACGGATGAAGCGCCGGAAGATGGCGACATCGATTTCGCCGGGTAGACGGGAGTTAGATCCCCAGCTGCCTAAGAGTTCGCCACTTGTCCTTCCGAGGTCGGCGACCAGCACATCTGAGAATGGATCGGCATGGACATTCTTGATGTCCCCCCAAGGAATCCTGGTTGCTATCCGTTAGTCGGTGCCTATCGAAGAGGTACCCCAGGCACGATGCGGGGCTGCGTAAGAGGGCTCAATATAAGATCCCTCAGGTGTACTTCTTACGCTTACCGGCAACACAACGTATCGCTCCCTGGGCGAACGACCTTGATGACATGGTTATGACAAATACCCAATCAACGAACGACGTGTGTTTCGATTGCTCGCTTCTCTGTTATCTTTGCCAAAGCTAGGCAACCCGCCAATGCTGCCAAGTAAACCACATCACCGGCAAGCATCATACGATAAAAAGGAATACCTGCCGTGTAGCAAGCCAATAAACCTGACAGGCTCGCCGGGTAGTCGCTCTTAAAGGCCCAGACGGCAAAATTGGTCACGACAAAAAATGCCGTAGCAGGCAAGATTCCGCACAGGGCCCAACCCGCCAAACGCCCCCAAACTCCAATATCTTGGCGACTTTCAACTTCTCTCAAGTGGCGTCCTAACCACAAGGTCCCAATCATCATCAAGTGCACCGAAAGCTGTACGGTCAGGTTATCATGTGCCGGGAGCAACAGATCCGAGATTGCCAGTATGCCTACAGGAAGCAAAATGGCGGGAAGCAACTGACGAAAGTAGTACCCGCCCAGAACGGTCACTGCGGCCAGCGGTGTAAAATTCCAAGTTGGTTCCGCCCAGCGTCCCAATACACCAATGGCTAGCAAAAGACTAAATACGGTTAATTCTCTCGGCGTTGTACGATTCACTTTTTGCCTTCTTGTGTTTGACAGAGACACATTTTCAATAAACTTTCGGAAAGAATAGTCTTCGGAGAAGCCTAGTCTACTCCTCCAAATAATTTTCTGCTACTCCTTGTTTTCTACTCAGCTTGGGAAAATTTCCAGACAACTTGCTGGCCAGGTGTCAGCTTTTGCAGGCAAAAACTGGTCTTTCCGTATTCCCCATCGACCTCATATTTCCAGTTTCGTCCACCGGCACCCTCACCGGAGAGTCCCTCCAGGGCAGAAAGATACCCCGTTTCGCCCTTACCTTGCTGTACATATGTGATCCCTGGACTGAATTCTCGCGCTGCCAGCAAGAGGCCCTCAATCGTCCTGTCTCTTATACACATCTGACGCTGCCGACGATACTCCTTGTG
>CAWWCC010000072.1:0-12664 GCA_963935315.1 uncultured Planctomycetaceae bacterium
CTGCTCGAACGATCACAGCTGGCCGTAGTGCCATCAGCAGGCAATAAGGCAAGCAAGGGCGTTTCGGCAAAGTCGTTGCTGCGGCGCAGATTTTGGCAAATTTGAAGCGCCTCGACTTGGCCGATCGAAAAATCAACAATGATGCAATCGGGGTGGAAACTTTCGGCTTGGATTCCGGCTTCGAACCCACTAGCGGCTGTCGAAGTGCGGAATGATTTTTCGGCTGGCAATTCTCGCTTGAGATTCTCGATCAAAACTTGATCTTGAGCGACAATCAGCACTTTTGCCATCGCTTCATCCTCAAGATCGCCTAGCGGCATGCCATGCTCTTTGAGGAATTTGATCAAATATTCTCGAGGGATACGGCGGTCTTGCGAACCAGGAATGCGATAACCCTTCAATCTTCCAGAGTCAAACCATTTGCTGACCGTGCGGGGGGCCACTTTGCAAATCTTGGCGACCTGGCCAGTAGTAAAGACCTTCATCACGGGTACTCCAATAAATGTCTTGCGTTTTGCTAATCAAGATGCAAGATTTTCATCTCACAACTTGGACGTCCTGAGCGTCTACTCTCAGCCTGGCAATCAATTCCCTCCCGCCAGTGGGTTTCTTTTGGAAACAAATGTTTCCGGTCACTGCTGCTAAGAGCACACCTGGGTCGGGACGCTCTGTAATCGCATGTTGGTTTGGTTCAGGTCCTTCTGATCCGCTCCGTCATGTTTGTACTTATCGGCAATGCAAGCACTGGAAGATTGGCAAAATTCGTTAGATTAGCGACTTTAGGAATAAGACGCCCTAACCATCTATTTCCCAATCTCCTTTACACACGCATTGCACCATCAAAAAAACGTTGCAATAGAAATACTGCTGCAAGGGAGAGCAAGTCAGATAAAAGGTGCAAGGATCGAGTACTTGGTACTCATTCCTGGCTCCTCTTCATATTTGGCAGGCTCCCCCCTTGGAGCAGGAGCTCTCATCAGCCGGATTGGCCTAAAGTGGCCAGTGCTGGCGAGAACAACCTTTCCGATACATAGTTTCGATACAATCGGGGGTCTGACTTTAGAAAGTTTCGCGTGTTGCGGCGAGAAGACTGGTTATAGGGGCTGTGATGAAGCAAAATCACCGAGCCAGGTAGGATATTAACGGAAAAAAGGATTGTAAGTTGGGAGGCTCGTCTCCAGTACTTCTACTTGAGGATCAGGCCGCTTTTGCCTTGCTATCACTTTCTCGAATATGACCATCTTCCGATACATCTTCAAATCGGACTGAGACTCGTTTTGAGATTCCTGATTCTTGCATGGTGATTCCGTACAACGTGTCAGCACACGACATAGTCCGCTTTGAGTGCGTGATGATTATGAATTGCGTTGAACTCATAAATTCTTTTAGAACATCGACAAATCGGACAATATTGGCTTCATCGAGGGCTGCATCGACTTCGTCCAGCACGCAGAAGGGACTCGGGCGACTGCGGAAAATTGCCAGTAGCAAAGCAACACAGGTTAGTGTGCGTTCGCCGCCAGAAAGAAGCGAAATACTGCGGGGTTGCTTGCCTGGAGGACGTGCGATAATTTCTATACCGCATTCCAGTACGTCTTCAATTTCACTATTGTCGATAATGATATCGGCTTCACCACCGCCAAAAAGATTGCCGTAGAGCTCTTGGAAATGGCCTCGAATTACATCGAGCGCTTTGATAAATAGGTCACGGCTCTCAGTGTTTATTTGAGCGACCAATTGCTCGAGTTGGATTTTGGCTTTGCGTAAATCTTCGTATTGCTGTGATAGGTTCGTGTGACGATCTTCAACGGCTTCTAGCTCCGAGAGTGCTTCTATATTTACGGGACCAATGTTTTGGAGCTTTTGTCTAAGAGTATTAATTTCCTGATCAATCTCTTCACGTGGACCAAGTTCTACTGGAGTTTCTGTTGCAGCCAATGCAGCCAGGTCAATGTCGTAGTCATCAGACATGCGTGCCCCCATGTCCGCTCGCTTGTGCTGAATTTGCTGCAATCGAAGTTCAGCTTGTTGCAGGGTGCTCTGGCTATTGAGTAGCTGTTCACGCAATAAATCACCCCTTTGAAGCAGTTCTGAGCGTTGTTTTCGTTGCTCAGCATGCTTCTGGCTGAGCGATTGAGAATCAGAAGAAAGTTTTTCTTTCGTCTGGTAGAGTTCAGCTAGTTCGTCTCCAAGATTCTGAACCGACTGTTTTAAGGATTGCTGCTGCTGTTGGCACTCAGCATCGCGATGACGGGTCTCGGCAAGTGCCCTGTCGTGTTCTTCATGGTCACGCTCGAATTGCTCCATTTGTCCTCGCAAGCCATTTCGACGTTGCTCGCTGCGAGCCAACGCGACACGCTGGTCAGAAACCGATTTTTGCAGAGCTGTTTGCTTTTCTTCGAGCTGATTATTTTTGTCAGACCATTCGTGAATGGACTTGTTGAGTTCTTCTAAATTGGCTTGGTAATTGGCCAATGATTTGCAGTGTTCTTTCAGATCTTTCCCTGAGGAGTCGACATCTTTATAGGCTGTTGATAAATCTTTTTTAGCAGCAGTAAATTGTCGATCGGCTTGATCTGCGCGTTCTCGCATTGCCGCGTATTTAAGTTGAACTTGTCCGAGTTGTTCAGCAAACTGCTTGTGTGTGACGGAATACTCTTTAAGTTTTTGATCATCTTGCTTGATGGTATTTTCCAGTTTTTTGCATATTGCTTCTTTCTGTTCTGATTGAGCCTCCATTTCATGGATTTCGTCGATAAGAGCGCGTAATTCACTACGACGTGATAGTAATCCAGTTGTGGATTGTCGTGGTCCTACAATAAAAGTGCCATCAGCCGCAAGTACTTCGCCTACAACAGTTACATAATTTAAGCCACGCCCGACACCATTGGCCAACCGTATTGCAGTTGGTAAGGCATCAACAAACCACCAACGCCCTAATAATCGACGCGTAAGAGTTGCTAAATCTGGAGCCGATTCGACAAACTGGTCTGCACGACCCATAACTCCTGGTTCACGACTTAGATCAATGCGGTCTACAGCGCTGGCAGGCAAGGGTACGTCGAGTCTTAAAAAACTCGTCCGTCCAGCCCAATCGCTTTCGACCATTGTGAAGAAGGATGGGTCAGCTTTTTTAATAAGTAAATAATTGGCACGTTCGCCCAGTGCCGTCTCTACGAGTGCAGCACTGTCGGCGTCAACGTTCAATAAGTCGGCGACAATACCACGTATGCAACCAAAAGGCCCTTCAGGTTGTTCTTGGGACCTTTTGAGTGCTTCTTTAGTACCAGCACTCAACCCATCCAGTCGGCGCTCTAGTTCCTCAAGTACAATGGCGCGTTCTCGTCCACCTACTAACCTACCCCGTAGATCCGCCAATTGAGATTGAGATTTAGAAAGTAGCTGACGGTCTGCCTCCAATTTTTCTTGCACTTGAGTAAATCGCTGCAAAGCCTCTTTAGTTTCAATTTCAGAGGTTTGGAGAGATTTCTGGATTTGCCCAAGTTGTTGTGCAAGCTCAGATCGGTTTAACTCAGCATGCTGGAGTTGCTCTTGAAGACGCTCCTTTGTAGCTAGAATGCGTGTGCGTTCGGACTCGAGGGCGTGGATTTGATGTTCTAATTCTGTTGCTGCACGTAGTGTGGCCGTGTGATCATTGCGATACGATTCGTTTTTGGTTCGACATTGGGTGAGAGACTTTTGAACCAGATCTAATTGGGTTTGTTGGGAGTGAACATCTTGATGTAGTGTGTTGTACTGATTTTCGGCAGTTTCAAGTTCAAGTTCCGTTTCTGAAACCAACTGTTCTGCATCTCCGGCCCGTGAAGTCATAACCAGCAACTGCTGCTTGAGTCGCTCTGTTTCTTGCTCGAGTTCATCACAACGTGCGAGTTGGCTGCGGCGAGTAGATTCACATTGGGCAATACGTTCTCGGGCGTTTGCTGCCTGATCGCTGGTCTTATTCAGCTCGTTTTGTAAACGATCGGTTTCGGATTCGGCCGTTACAAGTTGTTGATCACTCGTTGTAACTTGAAGTTGTAATTCTTCACTGGCTTTGCGTTTGTCATTTGCAGCGTCTTGAAGTTTCTGCTGCTGATATGTAAGATCACGCCAGTCAGTAAGTGCTGCCTGTGTACGCAGTTCTTTGAGCCTGTCGGATTGCTCCTTGTACTTGCGTGCTCTACCTGCCTGAGATCGCACGCTCCGAAGACGCGAATCAAGTTCATCTACGATATCAGAGAGACGTAGTAAATTCTGTTCAACACGTTCTAGACGTCGCGCCGCCTCCTGACGCTTGAGCTTAAATCGACTTACGCCTGCCGCTTCTTCAAAGATGAGACGTCGCTCACGGGGTGAAGACTGCAATAGGGCATCGACTTTCCCTTGTTCAATAATGCTGTAAGCACCAGTCGAAACACCCGTGCCAGCAAACACCTCTCGGATATCGCGTAATCGCACTTGTTGACGATTAATCAGGTATTCCCCTTCACCACTACGGTACACGCGTCGGGTGATTTGGACTTCGTCAGCATCAAAGTCGAGAATGCCAGTTGAATTGTCAAAAATAAGTGTTACTTCGGCAGAGCCAGTTTGCCGTCGACTGCTTGTGCCACTGAAAATGACATCGGTCATCTCCTTGCCGCGCAAAGCTTTGGCACTTTGTGCCCCCAAAACCCACTTGATGGCGTCTACAACATTCGACTTGCCCGAACCATTCGGACCAACCACAGAAGTGATTCCAGAAGGGAACTCAAACCGAGTGCGATCGGCAAAGCTTTTGAAGCCGTTTAGTTCCAGGGCTTTGAACATGTGCAGGAATGTAAGCGAGCAATGGAAAAAGTGAAATAGTGAAGCGTTCTTTTATGGGATTTCGTGGTAGGCGTTTTCAGAGTATGAAATCCTGGTCACGTGTTTCGTAAGCGCGGAGGTGTGGAATGAATTGGTTGTTAGTTAAAAAGTGTTTCTAAAAGAAGTTGCTTCTTCTTGATAAATGCAAGTGTGTCATTGGATGGACTTTAGCTCTTCTTGCCGAACAACTCTGGTTGAGGTGTTTGGATTTGATAGGAATCAGAAATTTCACTATCTGCGAGGTTGTCTTGGTTTGATTCCAAAATCTCATTGCCCCCTGTAGGCAATGCATTAATCTTAAAGCGACTCGTCATGCAACCTGTGTCTTTAGCTTGCTGTATCATTTGCACAACGTCAGGATATTCTCCTCCCAATTCGACAACAGTACGAATTACATCATTAAGATTATTGGAAACAACACGCTGCTGTGTCGTTTCTCCAAAACGAGTGATTTTGACTTCTCCTCCACTAAGACCGTTCACCAGGATGTGGGGGCCAGCATCCAATACCAATGGCAATTGCAGGGGATGGTCTTTGCCAAAAAGAACGATCTCTGGACGGCGGCTACTGGTGACATGGACCATGGATACGCCTGGAATATCGAGCACGTGGTATCTGAATTTTTCGTTCATTAATTCTCCACGAACCAACGAATCATTCGGGGCCATGGCTGTGAGTGCTCGGAAGGCACCATAACGAGTTTCAGCACTCTTCACTTGTAAAAGTGTGCGCAATTGCTCGTATGCAGCACCATCGTCCATAGCACTTAAGGCAACTAATGCATGTGCACGAAAGGCGGGCTCCTCTTTAGTAATGGCAGTGAGGGGGTTGATTGCTTCTGTAATATCTAAATATGCGAGCGCTTCAGCAGCATAAAAACGCACTTCCGGGTCTTCATCAAGGAGTCCTTGTTTAAGAACTTCAATGGCTTGCTCACTACCAATTGCTTCTAAACGTAAGGCAGCAGAAGCAGAGGTAATTGGGTCGGTCAATTGATTGTTGAGCAATTGCAGGCGGGATTGTGACTGCAAATGGGACTCGCCAATTGCAATGTTTCGCACAATACGCATATATCTACCAACATTGTCTTTGTAACGTGGATGTAACTTAAGCTCGATGTATTCATCCGTTTTCGGGGTGGCAACTCCTCTTCGTTGTCCTTCAAAATAGCTGTAGAAACGTTTGTTGATAGATTTTGAAATTGATTGGCTCATCCGAACAGATTGCTGCTCATGGTCGAGAATGAGTCCCAGGCTGCGCGATTTAAGAACCCGTCCACCGCCAAGCACACGACCTATTCTGGCGCGAGCCATGTCTTTAGGAGAATCAGCATTGGGATCAACAAGCACGGCACCTTCGGCAATTGCCATTAAATGCCCTTGGCGTATTTGGCCTCCTAAGACGGCCATCTCTGTAAGACGCGTTTCGAGGAGTTGTCCACCTCGCAGGCTGATTGTGCTGCTCCGTGATGGTGCACGAACTTCAATATCAAATTGCTCCCCCGCCTCAATTCCAGGCTTTAGTAGGCCACGCACTAAGACTAAAGCCGTATTGGGAGACGCTAATACTTGATTGGGATTCTCGACTTCACGACGGTTCATCTCGCCCAGCATGGCAGCCCGTTGTGGAGAGGGTTGTGGGTCTTCGCCTGTTCCTTGAAGTCCTGTCACGAGTGCCACTGCTTCTAATTTGACGTATCCCATGCCGTACGGATGCGCTACATCTCCAATGAGATTTGTATCTGGGGAGTCGTCTTCTGGGATTTGCACCGCAGGGCTTTGTTGTCTGAGTACAGGTCCCATGCACCCTGTTGCCAGGATAGTCAATGCAAGCATAGCAAAGCCTATACTACGAATTGGCTTATCAGCCTCGTGATGCATCACGATGGTTCTCCTACTGGTCAACATGAGAGGGGGTATGCGGGCAAGATGTACCCGGTCCGCCCCATGCCTAAAATGGGGCAGAAGCTTACGAGCCAGAGAAGAAGGGGTCAAGACAGAGACTGCAGGACATGCTAGCACCCTATGCTTAGCCACAAAGAATCAGCAGTCGATTATTTCTTGCTTGGGTATATCAACCATGCCATGATTGCAGAATGGCTAAGGAGGATCGTATCCTCCAGGATGCCAGGGATGACAACGCCCTATGCGTAATATGCCACGAATAGAACCTCGAATTGCTCCATGCTTCTTGAGTGAAGCAATAAAATAAGTGCTACAAGTTGGCTTAAATCGACATCGAGGGCCTAACCAAGGACTGATGATCCATTGATAGCACCGAATTATTCCTATGAGGAACCATCGCGGTATTTGCCAAAGAGTTTTCAGGATGGATTCTCCAAAGGTGGTTGCTTTTGTGAAAGCTTGCTGGCATTACATGCAGCAAGTTTTTTTAGTGAAGACTGTAAACGTATCGTATCTGGACTGGCGCCGCGCCGCGGTAAAACAACCAAATCAAGGTTTCGTGGTAATTCGTTCTGGACCCTTCGGAAAGCTTCTCTTAACGAACGCTTCCATCGATTGCGTATTACGGCATTGCCGAATTTGCGAGATACGGCCATTCCTAATCGAGGTCGAGAAGAAGTTCCGTATGCAGCATAGACGACGATTAGGCTGTCGACCTTACTGCAACGTTGTTCGAATACGTAGGCAAATTCTGCCGGCTTGAGCAGACGAACAGACTTTGGAAAACCGTACTGGGGCATCGCGATTATAGAGATTTCGTGGAATAGAATTCAGGGATGTGCGGATCTAAATGGTTCACAAAGTTAAAAGGTTGGTACTACGGGCAATCATGTCAGGAAAGGGGCATTGTAGTTCTGTATCAATCCACAAGCCACTGCTGGAATTGCACAGTTTTTCTAAACCCCGAAATATCTTTATTCTGTAAGAATCATGTATCCAGCGTGTCATCCATACGAAAAGTTTCATCAGTATCAATGTCAGGGGGAAGCTTTCTTTTTGTGTGAGCAGATCCAGAGTGGCTAGGTCCAAGTTGGCCAGGTAATCTATCGGGTGGTACTACCGGACCGCGTCGATGTTTGCCCAACCGTCGTACCCAATGGCCTCCCAGTAATATGAATACGACAAGTAACAATCCTAAAAGGGCAATGGCCAAGAGAGCCATCATGGCCGCAGTGCGTGTTGGTTCAGGGATTTGTACTGGCGAAACGTTTTCTTGGGCTAATAGCCAATCGACACTGTCATGCACCCAAGTGATTGGCAAAAGATCTACCATTGCAGTTCTGAACGGAGATCCTCTTGATACTTTTCACTAAGCAGTAGAATCTGTTCGCGATCATCAGAGGAAAATTCATCAGGTAACATCACGAGCAATTCTGCAAATAAATCACCTGCGGCACCATTCTGACTTTTTACGCCATGGCCCTTAACCCTCAACTTCCTGCCACTGGAAGCATTGGGGGGTACTGTCAGTGTGATTGTGCCGTGTGGAGTCGGCACATCGATTTTTGCTCCACGTATTGCTTCGTCTAGAGTGATGGGAACACGTAAGTCAAGACGTTTGCCTTGTCGGCGAAAAAAGGGATGTGGAGCTACTTGAACTTTGATCAAGAGATCTCCATGGGATCCCCCATCGTTACTTGGGTTGCCTTGATTTCGGAGTCGTATTTTTTTACCCGATTCGATTCCTGCAGGAATCTTTACTTGAATCGTTTCGATCTTGCCATTTGCCCTTTGTACGGCAATCTGGGCTTCTCCTCCCAGAATGGCACTCGTAAAGGGTACAGTCAATTCTTGTTCAATATTCGCACCACGTGTGGGGGCTTGGCGTCGGGGGCTTCGTTTTCCTCGCTGGCTGAAGTTCTTGAAAATATCTGCGAAGCCACCGCCTCCTAGTCCACTTCCCCCAAACAGATCTTCAAGATTGATGTCAACATTTGGGCCGCCGCTACTATCGGGTGGCCAGCTTTGTGGGCCAGCATTGCCAGGCCCATATGCCCCTTGGCTGTAGGATTCGTACGCACTCCCATAACGGTCATACAACTCGCGTTTCTTGGGATCGTTGAGAACATCGAAGGCCGTTTGCACTGCCTGAAACTTTGCCTTAGAACTAGCATCATCCGGGTTAAGATCAGGGTGATGTTTGCGCGCTAATTGGCGATAAGCTTTTTGAATGTCCTCCGGTGTGGCACTGCTACTTATGCCCAGGGTTGCGTAGTAATCTTCTGCCATGTGACCTATGAGGAAGCGGCCTGCAAGGGAACTGCTTCGATGTGGGGGGATCTGCGAGGTACCAGCTGTTATTCTACCGGTCTTTGAGACGAATGGTAGACCATGGGCGGAGGCCAAATTTGGGTCGTCGAGAGTGACAACTGCCCTAAACTAGGACGTCTTACGTCCGTATTTGAACCTTCCTTTCGTTTTTGATCCAGTGATGTAAACTGCATGGGAACAAACATAGCCTGCTGTAGTAGATACGGATGAATGATCAGGGCTAGACCCGAACACTCGTGAGATTGCATGTTTTTTAGGCATAAACTTGGATACTCCGTATTGATTCGCATTCCCCAATTTTTTTTATGGATTGTTCTGATTCACGGAATATGTGAGACGACACCCGTTGTATGGGCCGCTCGATACGACGGCAAACTTACCGTAGTCGTTCTTGATGATAAAACCCGCCAGCCTCTAGCTGCGCGTTTGGAATTACTCGATAGTCGAGGTCGACCAGTTCGAATACGAGCGAAGAATGCTGTTCCACATGGAGAGTACTTGGTATTCGACGGCCAGGTTACGCTGGAACTACGTAAAGGTACTTACCAGTTTCTTATCGAGGCGGGACCTGAGTACCAAACCCGGCCTGGTCATTTTGTGATTGAGCGACACGCAGAAGACACCACAGAGGTCATCCTCCGACGCCATGTCGATATGAAATCTGAGGGATGGTGGGCTGGTGATTTAGATGTCCATCAGAAATCCAAGGTGCTACCGCTGATGATGCGCGCGGGTGGCACGACAATAGCGCCCTATTTTAATCGCGAAAATATTCAAGGTAAATGCAAACAAGAAAAACTATCTTCGGAATCGTCTGTGGGGCCATTGCTTTCGTTAGACTACCGACGGGGAGGAGGATTATTACTTCTGGGCATCGGTTCGTCGGACCAGTCCTATGATGTGTGTGCTCTCGACAAAGAGGATTCGACGGTGAAGCTGCTCAACCAAGCGCATGAGGCAGGCGACTGCGCTGTGGCGCTCATGCCTTTTGCCTGGGATCTGCCTCTCTGGGTAGCCACCGGGAAACTCGATGCAGTGCAGATCATTCACCGGCATGCACTAGGCAATAATGTGGTAGATCATGAAGGGTGGGGTAAACCACGTGATAAGACTTTCTTTCCGGGAAAAACTGGAAACGGCCGCTGGAGCGAAGCAATCTATCACCATCTTCTCAATTGCGGATTGCGCATACCACCGGCAGCTGGTAGTGGTTCTGGGGAAAATGGCAATGCTGTGGGCACGAATCGGGTATATGTTCACTGCGAAGAATTTTCAGTTCAAAATTGGATGGCGGGTCTGCGTAATGGGCAAGTGATGGTGACATGTGGTCCTCTCTTGCGAACACGCGTTGATGGAAATCCACCAGGATGTGTTTTTCAGTTGGATTCAGGTCGTTCGCGCGATTTCCAGATATCCTTACGATTGAGCTTTTATGAAAAAACGCCTGTTGAATATTTAGAAATTGTCAAGAATGGCAGAGTGGCCCATGAGGTTCGTCTCTCTGAACTTGTAGATCGACAGGGCCGTTTACCAAGCTTGCATTTTGACAATAGCGGCTGGTTTTTAGTGCGAGCAATGACAAACGAAACAAAGAACTACCAATTTGCTTCTACGGGACCCTACTATGTCCAGAAGGGGCAAGAACCAAGGATTAGTCGCAAGAGTGTGCAGTTCTTTCTCACATGGCTCGATGAGGCAGCCAATAAATTTGCCGACAATCTAGAAGTTCACAAGGAGATAATGTCGGCACGTCCTTATTGGCAAGATCTCCTTTCAAAGGCAAATGTAGATTAACTCTAGATCGGATGCTTCATCCATAGCAGTTGCAGAATGGATGTCGTAGCAGCTAGCCCTTCTTTTTGCCGCTTTTTGAAGAGGCCGGTTTGCCATTGCTGGAAAGTTGGTCGGCTAGGGCAGGCTGAAGAGAACGGCCGTTTTGAACCTCTAGCAATTCGTGCTGTGAGCGATGTGTGTCTTCGCCATGCCAGACGGTAGATCGGATATAAGTGCCATCTGGCATCAGACGTCTTGAGCGCGTATTGTCTTGCCAATAGGTTGGCAGTACTTTTTTGCAGAGATAGCGTTTGATTTCAGGTGCTTCAATCGGAAACATGACTTCAACGCGTCTTTCAAAATTTCGCGGCATCCAATCCGCGCTAGATAAATATACTTTTGCCTTCGAGCCCTCACCAAAAACAAAAATTCGGCTATGTTCCAAAAACCGATCAACGATACTCCGTACTTCGATGTTTTCAGAGATGCCATCGAGACCTGGTCGCAGGCAGCAAATACCTCGAACGAGCAGTTTGATAGGCACTCCAGCTTGACTGGCGCGATAGAGCGATTCGATTGTTTCACGGTCGACGAGAGAATTTAGTTTAGCAATGATTTGCGACTTTTTTCCTTGTTGAGCACGTTTGGCTTGTTCGTTGATTAATTCGATGGTGCGTTGATGCATGTCTTGTGGGGCAATAATCAGTTTTTGCCATTTATGCCCTTGCGAATAACCAGTCAGGAAATTGAAGAGTGCCGAAGCATCGTCAGCAATCAGCTTGTTCGAAGTGAAAAGTCCCAGATCCGTATACAGCTTCGCCGTATTGGGATTGTAATTTCCAGTACAAAGATGCACATAGCGGCGTACTTTTTTGCCTTCCTGGCGGACAACCATTGCGAGTTTGCAGTGTGTTTTGAGATCCATAAACCCAAAGACGACATGGACTCCAGCTCTTTCCATTTGTCGAGCCCAATCAATATTGTTGGCTTCATCAAACCGTGCTTTTAATTCGACCAAAGCCGTTACATGCTTGCCGTTTTCGGCAGCTTGGATAAGCGCACGAACGATTGGACTATTGCCACTCGTACGATAGAGGGTTTGCTTGATGGCTAGAACTTGACTATCTTCTGCCGCCGTTTCAATGAAATTGACAACAGGATCAAAGGAGTCAAAAGGGTGATGCAATAAGATGTCTCGATCAGCTATTTCAGAAAATAAATCATTTTTTCGGCTCAATCCCATGGGCAAACGAGGTCTAAAATCAGGCTGAAGAAGGTTTTCCTGTCCTCGTAGATTGACGATTTCCCAGAGGCTGGTCATGTCGAGCATGCCATCAAGACGGTAAATCTCGCTATACGTTTTTCCGTCTACTTCATGTTTATGAAAAAGGTGTTCTTCATTGATCAGCATTGTCAGTAAATCACGGCCAATATTGGATTGGACTTCAAGTCTGACAGCCTCGGACAGATTGCGAGCACGCAATCGATGTTCAATGGCCCGTAGCATGTCATCGGCTTCCTGTTCTAGCAAGTCGATATCCATATCACGTGTGATGCGGAATGAAGCATGGTGTGCAATCTCATAGCCACCAAATAATTCAGGCAGTTTTGCAGCTAAGATGTCTTCCAAAAGAATAAATTCGTAGCTACCCGGTCCACCGACATTGATAAAACGAGGGAGCACCTGCGGGAGTTGCACCACTGCAAATAAATCAGGTGGTCCCAATCCTTTGGTGCGATGCAGCATAGCCATCAGGTACAAACCTCGATTGTGAAATCGTGGGCTTGGGTGGCTGGGGTCGCTTGCC
>CAWWCC010000073.1:0-12571 GCA_963935315.1 uncultured Planctomycetaceae bacterium
CTAGGAGTCCGTCTCGTGGGCTCGGAGATGTGTATAAGAGACAGGGCGGAGATGCAACAAACGCCCATGCAGCGTGTTGTGGAACGTCTGCAAAAATCGCAGCAACGCATGCAGCAGGCTCAGGAAAAACTGGAAAAAGCCAAACGCGAACAGGCCCTCGAAAAACAAGAGCAGGCGCTGCGTGAATTGGCAGAAGCCAAGGCTGAGTTGGAGCGAATTCTTCGTCAGCTACGTGAAGAAGAGAAAGAGAGGATGCTCGTTCTCTTGGAAGCAAGATTTCGCAAGATGCTTGATGAACAAGTCGCAGTTTATGAACAAACAAAAAGTCTGGCAGCATCTGAGGTTGATGTTCCAGCCCATGAACTGGAGATTGCCAGTGGTCGCTTGAGGCGTCAGGAGGAGTCGATCGTCCGTGATGCCGACCGGGCTCTTGTCCTGCTCCACGAAGATGGTACCTCGGTTGCATTCCCTATCGCCATGGAACAGTCGCGCGAAGATATGGTTACAGTGGCCCAGCGACTCGGAAATGTAAAGTTAGGACTCCTGACGCAGGGGCTTGAAGAAGACATTATCGAAGCATTGGAAGAAACGCTTGCTGCACTCAAGCAGGCACTCAAGGAATTGAGAGATTCCTCCTCTCAGGGAAAGCAAAGCCCAGGTCAACAGGATGAAAAAAGTCTGGTAGATCAGCTGGCAGAATTGCGTATGATTCGAGCTTTACAAAACCGTGTCAATCGTCGTACCTCCCGCTATGGTAAACTATTAGGAGAACGGCAGGCGATGGAAGTTGAGTTGCGTGAGGCCCTGAATGCTTTAGCGAGGCGACAAGCACATATTTTTAATGCCACCCGCGATCTAGAGTCTGGTCGAAATCAATAGCAGCAATCGATACCCTTTGTGCAGCCTGTGTTCAGGATGGGGCAAGACGAGGTTTGCAAAAAAGAAGAGACCCTTTGTGAGCCAAATAGAGAATAGAGAAAATTCATTACTGGGATGTAGAGTGCAAGGCGTTCGTTAAATTGGTGATAAGTAGTTTGTGCGAGTAGTCGCATAGCAGGATATTGTTTAGTTGGAATACGAGTAGTGGCTATGAATGATCAGACACGAATCTTGTTGCGGCTGCAATTCGTGTGCCTCGTCAGTCTTTTGTTCATTGCCGTTCACCATGCGTCGCGTGCCTGTGCTGAAATGACTTTTGAACCAAGCTGGCAATTGCCTGAGTATGAAGACGTGCGCGCACGCGTTGTGGAATGGATTGAGCATGAGGATATGCAGAAGGAACAAAATGAGAAGGCTTATTCACTCTGGCCATTGGCTGATCTTCGCAAGGCGGAGGGAACCTCGCTGCTTGAGCGTGTGATCGAAACTTTTGGATTGGACGACACGCGTGCACGTGTTCTTATGGATGAATGCAATGCCATGGCGAGTTATCCTGTGCCACCGGATGCTTACTGGATTAACGATCCTAATATGTCACCTTTTAAGCGAAACAATCTTAAGCTGTATTATGCCCGCTGGTTAGCCCAGCATAATCATTATGAAGCGGTCATTCAGGTCCTTGAGGATTTAAAGCCAATCCATGTTGTCGACCCTGCCGGCCTGCTTTTTTATCGTGCTGTCGCCTACCAGCAACTTGTTGAGCCTGATAACAGCCGGGTTGCCCTGGTCCAATTGCTTGAGCGGGAGGAAGAACTTCCCGAACGTTTTATGCAGGTGGCCAGGCTTTTGAATCATGACCTGTCTGGACTCAAGGATGACTCGCTCGATCATGTAGCACGACGCATGAATGACGTTCGGCGCAGGCTGAATATCGGACATGCCGGCAAACAGGTACGGGTTGTAGAGAAGGATGTTCTGGATTCCTTGGACCGTATGATTGAAAAACTCGAACAACAACAGCAGCAGCAAAGTTCTTCTTCGGGGGGGGCTCAAGGGCAACAGCCTATGCCAGATAGTCGCCTTCCTTCGATGCATGCTCCGATGCAAGTGGATCAACGTGATATAGGTAGCCAGTCCGATTGGGGAGATCTGCCTCCCAAAGAGCGTGAGCAAGCCTTGCAGCAAATTGGCCGTGAATTTCCAGCTCACTATCGTGAGCTGATCGAACAATATTTTCGTGAATTGGCAGATGACACGAACAACACCTCGCAATGAAAACCAGGGTGGGTAGCCGCATTGTACAATTCAATAGCTAGATTTTTCTTCTTGATCGCCGTGTTTTTAAATGCTGCTCAGGACGTTGTTTCTGCAGGCTTCCCGGTGACGGTAAAGACAGTTTCAGGAGAGAGCGTTGCCGGATTTGTAACGGACTGGACACCAGACGGAATCGTAATTCACAGAGATGAAGAAAGCGTTGGCCAAGAGGTCGGTTCAATGCTACAGGAAGGAGCCGCCAGGGGGGGAGGCGCGGAAGAAAGCAATCAAATTGCTGGTGAGAGAGAGGCCTCCCCGGAGAAACGGGGGCGGGAAATCGCAAATGAACAACTCTTGCATATTTCGTTCGATCAGGTTTCTGCAGATCCGATTTTTACTGGTCAGGCGGGCACTCAAGATACGGCATTGGCCTATTTGGTGCTGGTTGACAATTCGGTTTTGCCCATAAATTCATATGCAGTGGAAAGAGGGCAGGCGGTTTTTACCACAGCATGGTCGACAGCAAAGTTAAGTGTGCCCACGGATAAAATTCAGATGGTGCATTTTACCTCGGACCTGGCTGCGGCTTTTGAGTTGCAAAATAAACTTGCTGCAGACAATCTGGTGGGTGATGTCCTGGTGATCCAGAAAAAGCAATCTCAGTTGTTCGATCAACTCACAGGAGTCCTGGGGGATGTTACCTCTGAAAAAATAAATTTCAATTGGGATGGTGAGCAGATACCGGTGAAGCTTAGTAAAGTTGCCGCTTTGGCTTATTACCACGCACACCCCTCGCAATCAAAAGATTTAGCATGTGTTCTAACAGCAGTGGATGGCGCGCGCCTACAGGCGAACCAGGTTCAACTGGTCGGCGACCTTTTGATGTTGTCGACCTGCTCAGGCCTTAGGCTGGAGATTCCATTGCCCCTGTTGAAAGAGGCAGATTATTCAGCAGGTAAACTCGTGTATCTGAGTGACTTGAAGCCGATACGGCAGGTCTGGTCGCCCATGATCGGATTGCCTGCCTCAGCAGAATTGATCATGCAACATGGATTGCCACGCCTTGATCAGTCATTTTTGGGCTCGTCGCTCTCACTCCTCTGGCCTGAGTCAGGCACTGATGAAAGTTATGGCTTCCAGCAGGCTGAGAAAAAAACCTATACCAAAGGACTGGCTCTACGGAGTCGGACAGAATTGCAATATCGCATCCCCGCTTCCATGCGTCGTTTTATTTGTATTGCAGGGATCGATCCAGCAACAGTAAGTGAAGGCCATGTCACGTTGATGGTTTATTCTGGAAAGCAGTTGATATGGCAAGGTGATATTAGTGGGCGAGCAGCGCCAGTTGGAATCGAAGCGGATCTTGCCTCATCAAAAGTACTGCGCATCGTAGTTGACTATGGAGACAATCTAGATTACGGCGACCGTGTGCATCTGGTGGAGGCGCGGGTAAGTCAATGAAACAATTCTTAATGCTATTGGTGTTCTTGTTCTTTATACGTCCTGTTATGGCTGAGTTGCAAGTACATGATGTTGTGCTGCAAGCTGAGCAAACGCGCATCAAAGTTATCCAACGGGCGTCTGCTGCGACAGTGGCCGTTTTTGACGCGAATGGAGAAGGTGGAGGTTCGGGGGTCCTTATTTCTTCAGACGGTTATGCCTTGTCAAATTTTCATGTAACTGCTGGGAGCGGGGTTGCCATGAAATGTGGCCTTCCTGATGGTAAGGTCTACGATGCGGCCATCGTCGGCATCGATCCTGTGGGAGACGTGGCCTTGATACAACTCCTGGGCAGAGATGATTTTCCAGTAGCAGAAATAGGGGATAGCGATAGGGTCCAGGTCGGTGACTGGGCGTTTGTTATTGGCAATCCTTTTCTATTGGCGGATGATTTTACGCCATCTGTAAGTTATGGAATGATTTCAGGCGTCCAGAGATACCAATACCCGGCGGGGACGTTGCTTGAATACTCGGACTGCCTTCAAACGGATGCTGCAATTAATCCAGGCAATTCCGGTGGTCCTTTGTTTGATGTCTCAGGCAAGTTGATAGGCATTAATGGACGAGGTTCTTTCGAAAAACGTGGTCGCGTGAATGTGGGGGTCGGATATGCGATCTCAATCAACCAGATAAATAATTTTTTGTCACATCTGATGGGAGGCAGGATTGTTGATCATGCTTCTTTAGGTGCTACGGTATCCACAGAAGAAGATGGAAGGGTGGTTATCAATGATATTTTGGAGTCGAGCGACGCCTACCGCCGTGGATTGCGCTATGGCGATGAGATAGTGCAATTTGCCGGCCGCCAAATAACCAGTGCCAATCGTCTTAAGAATGCCTTGGGTATTTTTCCGCCTGGGTGGAGTGTGCCGCTGACTTATCGGCGCGAAGGAGAGACTTTTGATACGTTTGTGCGATTGATGAGTCTTCATGATCCGAATCAGCTTTACACAATGATCGGACAGCAAGAACCCCGTCCGTTGCGTCCTCCGGAGGGAGAAATCCCCAAACCTGACGATGAGAATGAGAAAAAGCCCAAATCGATTTTCCCGGAGTTTGGACGCAAAAAGCCGAAGCTGCCGTCGGCCGTGGCGGCGCGTTATGAGCAGCGGCGCGGCTATGCAAACTATTGGTACAACCTGCTGAAGCAAGAAAACCTTTGGGGGCACTATAGGGAAGACGATGGACAGCAGTTGATCGGCCCCTCAGGAGGGAATCTTGGCTGGATTATCCAGGGGCGCTTGGACGGCTCTAATTTTGATTTGCAGTTGTATTCGCAAGGAGCAAAACTGCAATCGGGCCGCGGTAAATTCGAGGCAAAATTTACGCATGACCTGGAGCGGCAGCTCAGCCCGCCCCGATCTGGCGGACTGCTGCTCACGCTCCACCTGTGGCATCGCATGCTCGAAAAAGGTCTCAGGCAATATGGTGAAGTCTCTTATTTGGGGCAATTGCCCAATGGCCCTGCGGGCGAGTTGATGGATTGTCTCGTTGGAATTTATGCGGGGACAGAAATTCGCTTTCTGTTTTCTCCGGAAAATGGAGAACTCCGTGGTCTCGAAATGTTTCCGGATGAGCAAAGTGATCCATGTCAGATTCGATTTATCCGATATGGCAAAATGAATGGTCGTCGTATCCCCAGCCACTGGCTATTGCAATATGGCGACGAAGATCCTGTCGAATTCGAAATCGAAACATGGGAGATTGGCGATGAGTCGTAGGCTTTGCCAATGGGCTTGGTTGCCTTTGCTGTTTTTCTCGGCAGCATGTCCGGTCTTTGCTGGTGATTGGAAGACATCGCTGCGCGAAGCACAAGCGAAGGTAGTAAAAATCTATGGTGCGGGTGGGCTACGGCAGTTGGAAGCTTATCAAACGGGAATTCTTATTTCATCCCAAGGCCACGTGCTTACTGCTTGGAGTTATGTGCTCGACACCGAAGATTTAACGGTCGTTTCGAACGATGGTCGCAGATGGCAAGCCGAATTGGTAGGAAGTGATCCCCTGCTGGACCTGGCCGTGCTGCAGTTGCCCTTGGATGGAGAAGAAGTATCTTTTTACGATTTGCAAAATTACGAAAAACAACAGGTGGTCGAAGGGCAGCGCGTATTGGCACTGGCCAATGTCTTTGGTATTGCTACAGGGGATGAAGAAGTCAGTGTTATGCAAGGCGTTGTGACTGCTCTGGCTCCACTGGACGCAAGACGAGGGGCCTATCGCAGCCGCTACCGTGGCAAGGTTTATGTGCTTGATGTGAGCGTGAATAATCCAGGAGCTGCAGGGGGTGCCCTTGTGGATTGGAACGGAAGACTACTGGGTGTGTTAGGTAAAGAGCTGCGCAGCCGTACGACGGGGACCTGGCTGAACTATGCTTTGCCTATGGCAGGCATCCAATCTGCCATCAAGAATATGCTGTCAGGAGATGTAAGAAGTAAGCAAACGAATGCTAGTGCTGTTGAGGCACCTCTCAAAGCGGAGGATCTCGGTCTTGTGATGATCCCGGATGTTCTTGAACGTACTCCGTCGTATATCGATTCGGTGCGCAGGAACTCTTCTGCCGACTTGGCTGGTCTTCGTGTGAATGATCTGGTTGTGTTTGTTGGCGATGCGCCAATCAACTCTTGCCGGAATCTTTTTGAAGAATTATTGCAACATGAACGTGACGAGGAGATTACTATCTCGGTACTGCGTGAAGCAGCATTGCTGGAGTTTACACTCCACGCAGACGATTCTGAGGTTGTAGAAAAGGCTACCGCAAACACCGCACAGTAAGAAGCCAAGAAACCATGAGACACGTTTGTCTGATAGTGATGCCAGCGCTAGTTTTCGCTTGCTTGTCTGCCTTGCCGACACAGGCTGCAACTGCCGATTTGGCTTATCTCGAGCAGCAGTCAGTACGTGCTGCAATTGATGCAGTATCCGACTCTGTAGTGCAAATACGTACGGTGGGAGGTTTGGAGCGTGTCGAAAAAACACTGATTGCAAAGGGACCTACGACGGGGCTCATCGTTTCATCCGACGGATACATTGTGTCCAGTGCTTTCAACTTTGCACAACAGCCGACGTCTATATTGGTCCGATTGCCAGATGCTTCTCAGGTTGCGGCCAAACTCATAGCGCGCGATACAAATCGTATGCTTGTGTTATTAAAAGTCGAAACGGATGTGCAACTCCCAGTTCCCGCAGCAGTACCACAGGACCAGATCCAAGTTGGCAATTGGGCAATCGCCTTAGGGAGAACTTTTCAGGCAGATCGTGTGGGTGTCTCCACAGGGATTATTAGTGGCACCAACCGCATGTATGGGCGTGTCTTGCAGACCGATGCCAGTATTTCAGTAGCCAATTATGGGGGACCCTTGGTTGATTTGCGGGGCATGGTCTATGGCATTCTGGTACCCATGGCACCCCAATCAGGAGGAAAGGCCAGTAGCGATGAATTGGCGGGCGCTGAATTCTATGATTCGGGAATTGGCTTTGCGGTTCCTCTGGAGCATGTATTTGCGATGCTACCTCGTTGGCAGCAGGGCGAAGATTTGTTGCCTGGAAAACTTGGGATTGCCATGGTGGATGGAAACCCGCACTTGCAGCCGCCAAAAATCACTTACGTCTGGCCCAGCTCTCCCGCAGCCCTGGCGGGCTGGCAATCTGATGATGTAATAACTTCGATCAACCATGTTGAGATAACGACTCAATCGCAACTGCGTTTTCAGGTGACGCCCCGGTATGCGGGCGAATCCTTGTTAGCTACTGTGCAACGAGGCGATCAAAGCTTGGAAACCCAAATTACGCTAGCCGGTGAGCTGGCTCCTTACGAACTGCCCTTTTTAGGAATTCTCCCGGGGCGTACCAAGAAGAGTGAATCTGGAAAGGGTATTTTAGTCCGCTCTGTTTGGCCAGAAAGTCCAGCGGCCCTGGCAGGATTGCAAGCCGAAGATCGCCTGCTAAAAATCGAGCAAACTCCAATTGGCAGTATCAAGGCTGCAATCGGTACCATCAGCCAGCGTCAACCGGCGGAGTCGGTCCAACTCACGGTGCTCCGTCAGCAGAATGAAATATCGTTATCCGCAGAATTGGCGACTTTACCTGAAGAGATTTTATCTGCCTCGGCATTGCCCGTTTCGAATGTCGCTATTCCTAATGAGGAGGAGCCGTCCAAACATGAATCTCCGCAAGCGCAAGCAGTTTTGCAACCGCTGAAACTGCCAACGTTCTCACAAGAATCCCATATCTATGCACCTGCGTTTGAGAAGACCCAGCGCATTGGCCTACTGGTTTGGCTTGGGAAAGGACAAGCCTCGAAGGATTCCTTGCTATTGTCTGTCTGGCAGGAGGCTTGCCAGCGTCTGCAAATGGCTCTGGTGATTGCTCGTCCCCAGGAGGATGAACGTTGGACGACTGAAGACTTGAAATATTTAGATCGCCTGGTTAGTAAAGCGTCAAAACAGATTGCAGCCGATCCAAATCGTGTCGCCATTGCCGGTGCTGGCAAAGCGGGGCAGCTAGCCTTGGCGTTGGCCCTGTCAAAACCCAATGTCTTTGGAGGAGCCATTGGCATTGACTCCCCCCTGCCCCGTACCTTTAGCATCCCTGAAATCAATCCCAATAGCCGGGTAGCCTTACTTGTAGTCGAATCGACAAACTCCTCCTTAGGGCCACTCATTCGTCGAGACGTACAACGACTTCGTGATGTGCGGTACCCGGTCAGTTGGCTGAATCGCCCACCCACCAGCGATGTGGTAGCGAAGTTGGACAACACGACGCAGGAGAAAATTACACGTTGGATCGATTCGCTCGATAGGTTCTAGCCCTTCAAGCATAGATTGTAGCCATCACTCTCCGAGTGATGAATGGAATCCCCCAAGCGGCGCGCCAAATCCTGGCGGAGAGTCACAGCTTTTTTGTAGCCGGATCCACCAGGATTCGGGGGGATAGAGTAAGGCCAAGCCATCCGGTAGTGCCCGTACACCACTTACTGCTCATTTACGAAATACCAGATGTTCAAAGCAGTAGGACGAGCATCCAACTTGCGAGCCTGGTGGTAATCGCGATGCTCTTTTAAAGCCAGTTGCACCAGAATTCCTGAGGGGCTTATCAGACAAGCTCGTTTAATGGCCGAGGTGGGATTCCTTCGGGTGTTTCGTCGCTATCAATGTCAAACCAGGCAGCTTGAAAATCGATCCGCTGATTTTGTTTCATGGCCAGGTTTGAGGTGAGAGCAATCACAGCGTCGGCCATAGCTACCTCGGGATTGCACTTCGGCTGATTTTCGGGAGATGGATTCCGAATGCACCAGGCCCAGTGTTCGATCTCTTCCTGGTAGCCCCTACTGATATCCATAGGCATAGCCGTTTGGGCCAGGGCGGCTTGCGGCCCACCACCACTTTCAGTCGTATCCAGTTGAGGGCCGTCCTTGCCTTGGGTCACTTTGATGTTGGTGCTTGTGCTAGAGCCTTTGTACAGCATGACCTCTTTTTCTCTTTCGAGAATCAGGGTGCCTGCAGTGCCTAGCACCACTTCGCCGTAACCTCCATACCCATTGCCGTTGATGGAGGAATAGGTGACTACAATTTTTTTGTTGGGATCGGCCACTTTGGTTTCGCTCCCCTCCTTAAAGTACCCGGGAGCAGGGAATTCAAAGATGGTGTAGACGTGATCGTCTACTTCGCGGTCTGGCGGAAAGATAGACCGACTACCTGACCCGAAGACATTGAGTGGCTTCACCTTCTTACCATCTCCATATTGAGCGCTAATGAAGATGCTCGCTGCATCCAGTTGGTGGCTGCCGAGCTCTGCCATCAACCCAGCACCCGTGCGTTCCCAGAGACGCCAGCGGATGAGTTCTTCCAGAGGCGAAACCTCGTACCCGGAGCCATTCTCTAATGTCTTCTTCTGGTAGCCATGTTTTGCTGCATTGACGGGCTCATCGGTAAGCTGGGCTTCAACCTGCTTAAGGTATTTTGAATAAGTGTTGATGTCCGCTTCTTTCTTGTCTTTTTTGGCCTTTGTTAGCTTTTTCTGTAAGGAAAAAAGTTTACCAAGTAATGCGTGTTCCTGAAGAAATGTCTGCTCAGCTTTCTTGCCTTGCTTGCGAGCTGCCCGAATACCATTCTTGTAATCCTCTTCGGGCATCATCTTGGTGGGCATGGGGGGTTGCCAGCTGTCCTTGCCGGGCATATTTCCACGATGCCATTGGGCACGGATGTGGTGTATATCTCCAATCAATCCCTGTTTAATCTGATCCACAGCGTTGGCATACAGAATGCTGTAATGACGTTGGTGTCCTGTGGCAAGTAGCATGTTAGTGTCATTCGCTACGCGTGCCATTTCTTTGCATTGGCCCACAGTGCGCGCCATCAGTTTTTCGGTGAGGACATGTTTGCCGGCACGCATGGCTTGGATTGCCGCCACATCATGCAGCCACAGTGGCAAGGCAATGATGACGGCTTCTACGTTGGGGTCCTCGAGCAGCTTTTTGTAATCGTCGGTATAAACCTTAATGTGCTCTTCGGCTTGTGCTTGCGTTTCCCAGCCATGCACCTTTTCATAAACTTTGAGCAATCCAGGACGGGCTTTTTGGGCATTGGGGCTGGAAACATCTCCATGGAAAGCGCGGTAAATGTTATAGGGTCGAATGTCCGCTATTGCCACCACATCGACGTATTCAGGATTGAGTGCTCCTATCAATACGCTGCCTTCATCGCCTGTGCCGATGATCCCAATACGTACCGGGTTGTCGACTTTAGCTCCGTACCCGTAATACATGGCTCCAATACTGGCGCCGGTTGTCGCACCTCCAATCAAAGTGCCTTTGAGGAATTCGCGACGTGTGCTTCCCATTGCAGTCAGGAAGTTATCTTTGCCGACCGCTTTTTCTTCAGGAGTTAAATTCATAGCCGAGACCTTTGGAATCGTATGGTTTGATTTGGTATTTATTGTAAGTGCTGGCTCACGGTGCCTTGTTGCCACAGCAACGGCACCAGAGGCCGCTCAAAATGTAATCGAGGCCAGGTAGCCGCCTGGCACCAAACGCCAGGATTGAAAAAAACGCAGCGCACTCCACGAGCTGATAGTAGAAATAGGTTATGTTTGCTTCGGGATTCCAAGGTAATTGGGTAAGCATCACCGAAAGCAAAAATAAGATGCCACTCAAAGCGGCTAAACGTGTCAAGAATCCAAGCAAAAAACAAATGCCAACTCCCGTGACAAGGCAGGCGATGCCAATATTTATGGTATGCAGGTTGCGCTGTTTTGGATTCACTAATGCCGATTCAAGATTGTCTACCAGCATGGTGTTCTTTTGTTGTTCTTCTGTTAACAGACTACGAAAGCCATTGATGAGTTCTTGTTCGATATTGCGAACTTTGCCTACGACTTGATTGGCTGCGTCAGAAGTTTCGTATTGTTTGGCAGTTATTCGTTTTTGTCGATAAGGGATGTCCTCTGCTCCACCTGCAGCTTGCATGTTCTTGAGTCGCCATAGCTCATGTTGGAGCTCAGTAATCGACTCCTCTTCTTCATCCAAAAGATCCGCCAAATGCTGGTGTTGTTGATGAAATAATTCGGCTGCCTGGGCTGATTGTTCGTTCGTTATCCCTTGGATTTCAGTGTATGATTTCAGGTGTGGACGGAGATCGTCAATGATTTGATTAGCCCATGCCGTGTAGGGTGCGTATTCAGGGAATTCAATAGGCAGAGGTTGCTTTTCTTTTTTGGCTTCTGCACGCCTCCTAGCATATTGTTTATGCCACTCCTGCCGTTCTGTAATTTCTGTTGAGGTGAGTGGCTGGGATTGCTTGGGGACAGCCAGCAGAGTTTCCCAATCATGAAAGTTGGGTAATTGGTTTTTAAGCAGGCCGGCCAGGGGGCCTGTGGTCTGGCGCATAAAAGGCTCCGCAGAAAAGTTGAGGCTCAACTTTCCGCGAGCCGGATCGTAAGCAAACTTTTTTGTACCTTCGCTAAAAAAATGCCAGCCGATACAGGACCGTAGTAATAGGAGCCCGACTATCGCGAGCCAAGCCGTTTGCCCGCATGCTATTGGTATCTGTGGGACGTTGTTTGATGTTTTATTACTCACGATAGGCACGCCCTGGGTAACTTGGACTAAAACTTATGTGCTTTGCCATACAATTGGTAAAGGAAGAGATAGTCATTTCGCCTGGTTCATAAATGTGGGTACTTGGTGGGTACTTGATTGAGGGAAGATGTGTTGAAGGGACAAGTTTGTTGGAGTGCTAGATTGTTCGAGGCGAGTTACCTGAGGCTGCCCTTTCCAACCGTACTTATCAATTGCTATTCTATGAGGTCTGGCAAACTTTCTCCAGAGGGCACCAGTTAAAATGGTGTCTGGTTGCAAATTCCTTTTTTTAGATTTAAAGTGAGAAAATTCAGTGCCGCGTATTGTGCTTTGTTATCCTGTTGAGGCGCAACACATCGAGAAGTTGCAGGCTGCCTGGCCTGATGCCGAGATTATTGATGCAGGGCAAGAACGAATTGCCGCCGAGCTTCCGGGCGCAGATATTTATTGCGGACATGCAAAAGTGCCCGTCCCCTGGGAGCAGGTTGTTGAAGCAAAGCGTTTGCAATGGATTCAGTCTTCTGCGGCTGGTATGGACCATTGCCTGGTGCCAAGCGTGCTAGCTGCTGACATCCTCGTTACGAGTGCATCGGGAGTTTTGGCTCGGCAAGTTACGGATCATACAATGGCTTTGCTGGGTGGTATGTTGCGCGACCTACCCACTTTTTTTCGCGCCCAACAGCAGCACGAGTTTATCCGCCGACCGACACGTGATCTGTTTGGCGCCCGAGTTGGTATTGTCGGCATGGGAGGCAATGGCCGATTGTTGGCCCGAGTTCTCAAGGCTTTTGACACACAGATTTTGGCAACAGACTGGTATCCTGAGCAAGAGATTGCCTGCGTAGACAAGTTGTTGCCGGCCGATGC
>CAWWCC010000074.1:0-12526 GCA_963935315.1 uncultured Planctomycetaceae bacterium
TCCTGTCGCCCTGATTATGACTCAGAACGTGGACTCGTTTGAAGGGGGCAGGTCAGCGTGGACCGTACCCAAATTGGCGCAACGGTTACTGCTGCCAAAACAAATTCTATTTTCTTGAGCATTAGCTCACTCCTTGTATGTAAAAAAACTGGTCGGAAAAAAACCTTACGTTTGTTGCCAATTCGCCGAATAAACTTTCGTTAGGCGTTGGCGGTAGTATTCGCCTGTTACTTCAAATACGCTTCCCCTCTCGCTACAGTCAGTCACTCGGCTGCTGCTCCAATGTCGTAGCCCATGTCCTGCACGACTTTTAGCAACCAATCTCGAATCCGGTCGTCAGTTAGTTCTGACTCATTGTCTTCGTCCAAGCCGAGTCCCACGAAATGATTTTCGTCGTACATGGCACGGGACTCGTCGAAGCGATAGCCTTCTGTTGGCCAAACGCCGACGAGTTCTGCCCCGCGTGCCTTGCACATCTCCCACAACTCACCCATCGCGTCGAGAAAGTTGTACGGATAGCCATCTTGATCGCCCATCGAGAACAGCGCGACCTTCTTCCCTGCTAAATCGATCTCTTCCAAACGCGGCAGAAAATCCGCCCAGTCATCTTGCATATCACCGATATTCCAAGTCGAAACGCCGAGAAAGAGCAAGTCGTACTCAAGGAGTTGCTCGGGAGTCGCGTTGCTCACATCGACAATCTCGTTAGGGACGAATTCGCCCATTTGCTCCTTGATCTTTTCTGCTGCCATCTCGGTGTTGCCGGTACTTGATCCGTAAAAGATACCCATGTTCATGTCGTTGTTCTCCGTTGATGTTTTTGCTTCACTTGACGGTTGCTTGACTTCTTTGCTTTCGAACGCTCTACCGCATAGCGAGCGATCATGATTGCAACAAAGAGGCCACCAAGAATAATTAAATACAGAGAGGGAAAACTCATAGCAAATCCTCCTTAATTGCTTTCAAAGCCACGTGACAACGAGCCAAGTTTTCCTCATCACCTGCCGCGTTGAAAATCGCTTCCATCGCTGACAAACAATTCGGGCAGCGGAATTCTTCAACCGCCAAGTACGACAACAGGTAGGCCGCTTCGTCACTGCGACCGCATTCGTGGAGCGTGCGAGCGAGGATCAGCCGGCAATCGTTGTCTTCGGGATTGAGATGAAACGCTCGAAACAGCAGTGGAAGAATTTGCTCGAAAGATCGATTCAACCGACGCATGTAGAAGACCATGCCTATCAGCGGTTCTGGGCAGTCAGGATTTCGACGAGCAGCCAACCGACACACCCGCAACGCCCCTTCGCAGTCGTCGCAACGACCAAGTGCCCTGGTGACTGGCTCTAGTAAGTTGTCATCTAGCTCATTCAGTGATGCCAAGTGACGATAGATGGCATGCGCTGGATCAATTTGCTCACGTTTTTCGTAGCAAACCGCCAAGACGTATTGGCTGCAATTCGCTAAGGGGACAAGCAAGCTGGCTTGCTCCAAAGCGTCGACGGTTTGGCTGGAGTCTCCCTGGGTATAGGAAACCATGCCCAGCAATTCCCAAAGCTGTCCTGCGTTGCTGTCTAGCTGTAAGGCCGCTTCTAACTCGTCACGGGCTTGCTCCAACTTGCCCGCGAGAAAATGCGATTCTGCAGATGCGTAGACATCCGTTGCTGAAAATTGTGCCATGTCGTCGCTCCTTTGTGACGCAACACTTCCCCAATACGCAGACCTGGAAAAATGCAGATCGCTTGCATGACAGTCGGGGGATTGCCACGGGCTGGAAAGTGGTCCCTGAATGACGCCTACAGCAAGTGCCAGCTTGTTGGCAGGCTGGGCGGCGTCAGCTTGCGGCCAATTTGGCCGCCTAAGTGGCTAGCAGAGAGGCAAGAGAGCCTCGTAGCGGGCTACCTGGGAAGAAACTATTTCAGGTAATTTGGTTGTTCTCGGTTGTGGCTGATTTGGTTTTTGAACTGAAAAAAATGTGTTTTTATCGAAAACAATAAAAGAACCATTTTTTGCTAAAATTCAACTTGATAATAAGTCTCATTAGCAATAGGATATCGACGTCTTTACGGGTGACAAGC
Source organism: uncultured Planctomycetaceae bacterium (assembly GCA_963935315.1). GTDB lineage: Bacteria > Planctomycetota > Planctomycetia > Pirellulales > Lacipirellulaceae > Bythopirellula. The sequence continues at coordinate 2,073 of CAWWCC010000074.1, forward strand.
CCAAGTAGGTATTTTTTTGCAATTTCTGCCTGGTCCCCGCCAGCCTCGTAAGCCAGCTAGACGGAACCTTGGCATCAGCCTTTCCCCTGAGCATCAATGGAAAACCGAAACGATGGATGAGCGCCAACCAAAAACTGCTTGCCAGCGGGCAACAAAGCTATTCAAGTCGGGCTTCACACAACCGGCTCTTGATGTGATTGAACTTGAACTACGAGATCGTCCCGACCAGGGCGAACTGTGGCTGCTAAGAGCAACCATTCTGCACTGCGAAGGGAGATGGCCAGAAGCACTGAATGCCATAGAAACGGCATCAACCCTAATGCCTTTAACTGTTGGTGGAGAGTTGGTACTCGCCGACTGCTACTCGCATCTGGGCAAACATGAACTTGCCCTCGTGTCGTATGAGCATCTGTTGTCTCGCCAAACGTTGCCCGTTGATTACTACGCAGGGCTCTATGCCGGATTTAAACGAGCAGACAAATACGAGCTTGCGATGTCTGCTTGCCGTATGGCGATCGAACTTTTGCCGGAGAATGACGAGGCCTACTTTGGCATGGCTCACTGCATGTCGGCGTTGGCTTATCCGCCGAGGCAAATCACAACCGTCCTTCGCAAGGCTGTTGAATTATCGCCCGATAAGCCGCAGTATCGTATCTCGCTCTCGCTCCAACTGTCGCTCACCAAGCGTCGCAGTCAAGCCTACGAAGTGCTTTCCAAACGAGAGCCAGAGATTTTGGAATCGCTCTCCTGCAACTGCATGGCTCGCCAACTTCTAGAACTGTGTGCCTGGGCTGGAGATCAGGAGCGTTGCTCCAGGCTTGGAGCAGTACTGGCGCGGCTAGGTCAAAGTAACGAAAAAATAGCCTCTGAGATGGAGGCTAATAATGACTGAGTCCAAGCCTAAACCAAAAAGCGACACCAATCAGACACGTGCCGTCCGCGAAATTCCATCCGAAGAACTATTTCAGGGCGCACGGACTGTAGTCATCACTCATTCGGGCGTGCAGTATCGACTGTTGATTACCCGCAATGACAAACTGATTCTCCAAAAGTAATTTACCTGCTTAGGAACCTATGTGCATCAAGAAGAAACCACGAATCCAGCTTGAAATTGGCTACTATCAGTGCAAAAAGTGCGGAGCCGTCGCGAATAAGGAAAAGAAGGTTTGTAAGCCAAAGAAGGTGAAGGTTGCCTAGTGGCTACGGGCATCACAGGCATCAAACTCTATTTAGACCTCTACGGCGAGTCAGCATTCATGCGAAACACAAGCTCGTCAGCACAACGGTAGACGGTTCTGGAGTAGGGATGACTCGGAAAGTACGCATCATTTCTAGGTCTTCGTGTTCCAGAATGTGGCAGTGCCAGACGAACGTACTAGTAAGCTGATCGGTAAATTGCAATCGAAAATTGAAGCGACTGGGGAGCAGAATTGGCAACGGAAAAGTGCAGCGCACAGATGTGCATCTTTTTGAATTTGGGAAGATGGGCCGTTAGGCCCAGTTCTTTTCCAATTTTCAGAAAGGCACAGGAGTGTACGCTGACATGGAGCAATGGACCGAAGTCGGGCGTTGACCGGCAAGTTGAGCAAGCGTGCCGCTTGTCGCGAATACGACATTAGCTGGCATACGCTGGAGAAGATGCTAACCCATGAGGAGCCACCCGGCTATCGTCAAAGGCTGCCTCGCCAGAATCCAAAGATAGAACCATTTCTGCCAATCATCCATGAGATTCTTTTGCATGCTCAGGTGGTATTGAAATACGGTTTAAGATACTGAATGCAACTATTTGTTTTGAAACGCGAAAAATCGGGCTTATTCACCTCATGCCTACCATGAGGTGTTGTAAAAACGCAATCTCTGTGGAGAATTTATTGGAAATAGTTGTAGAGATGACATGCAGGTCTGTAGCCATAAAAGAGCACACTCAGTCCCAATAAGGCCAGTGTGGATGGCTCGGGGATCGAGGCAGCACTTGCGCTGAAAGTGGATGCCGCATAATTATTGCTCCATGGAGTGAGGTCGGCTGCATCGACAATTGCATCGCCATTATGATCTGCGGCCACATCGTCAACTGTCATAAAACCCCGCTGCCAAATAATAAAGTCTTTTCCATCCACCTTACCGTCGAAGTCATAATCGCCGTCCGGTACGCTAAGTTCTTCTACTGAAGAGAAGATCACGAAATTATCTCGACTCACTCCGTTGGTAAAATCACCATGCAAAGGAAATGTATTACCTAACGATTGCCCAAGATTATTGAGTATGGTTTGGATTGGTAAATTTGCAATCGCATCAACGATTTGCATGCCATCGTTAACAACTCGGCCGAAAACGGTAAAACCTTGATCGACAGTGTCTAAAAAAACGTTGTCAGACGTATTGATAAACCAATTGTTTGTGCCGCTATTGATCCCCCCGCTCAAACGAGCCAAGGCAAAAGTTCCACGTAAGTTCGAGATTCCTGGTTCATTGAGCACAGGAGGGTTGCTAGGGATGCTGGTGACCACGCCTCCAGTAGGAAATGCAAAATTGCCACCCTGAATCACAAAGGGATTGTTGACGAATGATCCATCGGACTGTTGTTGGAATCGATTCTCTACACGGTGCACAAGTGAATCGTTGAAATCTCCACTGTTCACGTAAGCTAAGATATTAGCCACACTCAAAGGAGTGGATGTATCGAACATCCGAACATCGTAGCTACCCAAAGCCGAATTAAAGCGAATCACTGTTGCATAGGCAGAATCTAAGGCTATTTGCTGGCACACGAATAAAAGCAACGTCAGTACAAGCCGGTTTAGAAAGCTAAACATTATGCGGGATTGTGGCATGGGTATATTACTCCTGCAGACGAGAGGATGCGTAGGATGAGCACCTAGGTGCTCGGTTGAGTCTGTTCCGCGAGTCTGTTCCGCGAGTCTGTTCCGCAGGCGATTTGAGAGGAACCGCCTAAGTTCTATTTTAGTTCCCTGTGTAATCTTGTCCAACAAATGGACCGTAGCAAAAGCCGCACATGTCCTAGAATCGGACGGTTCTGCAATCGTAAAGACTCAGCTGTGTTTCGAAAAAACCTCATCCACGGTAGATCTGGCGTATGCGTTCCTTAAAACGAGATGCGGCTCGCTATCAAAAGTGGGCTGACAAGACCGAATAAAACAAGCGAGAATGGCTCCGGAATTGATATCTGGCAGATGCGGAAAGGGTTATACCAAAGTTGCGTTGCCAATCTAAATAATCCGGGCCGGCCACTACGTAATTCCCGTCGGCATCAGCAGACACGTCTGTTGTCTTGCCACTCGCATCCTGCCAAAAAAGAAAATCAAAACCGTCAACCACACCATCACGATTTGCATCACCATCAACAAAGTCAGCGAAAGTAGTTGTTCCAGCAAAGTTGCCATAGCCTGTATTCCAGTTGCTGAGATCATTGCTATCAATCTCTTGGTCTCCATTGAGGTTCGGTCCAGCCAGAGTCATGCGGTTGTAATCGGTTTCCCAGATGAGCAGATCGCTTGCACCAACGTTGCCGCTAGAGTCAAAGTCGCCATCGAGAAGGGAGCGTTCGACGACTTGCAATAGATAAACGTAGGAATTGTTATAAACAGGAGCCGTATTAAATCCATAAGAGGATAAGTAGGGGTTATTGGTAGGCGCAGATGAAATAAATTTGACCACGTTAAATCCGCGTGTCGTTTGTCCAAACACGGTGTAGTTGGGGAATGGAATGGTGTTGTCGGACCTGTTGATAAACCATCCGTTGGTCGCACTGTCCAAATCAGATGTTCGAGCTGCAGCAAGAGTGCCTGGAGAGTTCGTCAATCCATTGCTAGGATCGTATTCATTGGGCACCGAACTGCCTGAAATAATTTGATTCTCGTTTGGTGCACTATCTCCCGGTTTGTGGAGGTAGTATTCACCTCCTTGAAGAAAGTGCACGTTGGTGCAACAAAAGGAACGGTGTATCCAGGTGCGGTTGTAGTTGTTGGCAGGGTCGTTCACATATCCCAGGAAATTTGCTACCTGCAATGGCGATTCATCGCCATAGAGATCGAAATCGACGGACCCGACATTGAAGTACATTCGTACATGGCTGGTGGCGACTGACACAGCCGTGGCATCTTCGATGCAGTATGCATGCGTTGCGATCAAGCGGGGTAATGCGATTGGTATTCGCCTGATCCAATGCCTTGTTGGAGTTTGAGAGCATGCAATGCAAGAAAATGCGGTATCAGTTTTCTGGATTTTTCTGAGTAATTAGGGAACAGCAAGTAAGATCGTGTCGTTAAAACTGGAGAAACTGGCAGCAGAGCAGTGCCGAGCAACGACTCGAGTAAGAAAAGGAACCCCCAAGAGCCTCGGTTCTAACGGGTACGACTTCGATTGTCCACTATTTGGCGCTTTCATCGCATTGGGTTCAGTGTAAAATCCCTTCATTCAGCCGCTCAGGAATGCTTTCAATCAAGCTGGAAGAACTGCATAGGATTGGCGATCTTGTAGTTGTTCCTGTAGTGGCAGTGCTGAATTCCCCCCGGTTTAGAAAGGCAAGGCGTAATAGATGACGGCATTTCCCGAGATCGATAAAATTCCCTTCGAAGGACCCCAGAGCAAAAATCCACTCGCCTTTCGCTACTACGATGCGGACGAAATGGTTGCTGGTAAGTCGATGCGCGACCATTTGCGATTTAGCGTGGTTTACTGGCATACGTTTCGAGGTCAGGGGGCGGATCCGTTTGGTCCTGGCACGGCAGTCCGGCCTTGGGAAGACGGGACCGATTCTGTAGAAAATGCCCAAAACCGAGCCCGTGTGGCCTTTGAGTTTATCGAAAAACTGGGCGCGCCCTACTATGCCTTTCACGATCGAGATGTTGCGCCCGAAGGTGCGACTCTGGCCGAATCGAATAAAAATTTTGATGCTGTGGTAGGTGTGCTCAAAGAAGAGCAGCAGCGTACTGGAATCAAATTGCTGTGGGGCACTTCCAATCTGTTTAGCAATCCGCGCTATATGCACGGGGCAGCCACCAGTCCGAATAGCGAAGCGTTTGCCTTCGCAGCGGCTCAAGTAAAAAAGACCATGGAGGTAACACTTGAGTTGGGTGGAGAAGGATACACTTTTTGGGGTGGTCGCGAAGGATACCAGAATTTGTGGAACACCGACTTGCGTCGTGAGTTGGATCACTTGGGCCAATTTCTGCACATGGCTGTTGACTATGCCAAGGAGATTGGCTTTACCGGGCAGTTTTATATCGAGCCCAAACCCAAAGAACCAACCAAACATCAATACGATAGCGATGCAGCAGCCTGTCTCAATTTTCTCAGGCAGTATGATTTGCTGGATCACCTCAAGCTCAATCTAGAAACAAATCATGCCACTCTGGCTGGGCATAGCATGCAGCATGAAATCGATGTGGCCGGAGCCGCCGGCGCGCTGGGTTCGATCGATGCCAATACGGGCGATATGCTGTTGGGTTGGGATACGGATCAGTTTCCGACTGATATTTATCTCACGACGCAATGCATGCACACCCTCTTGAAGTATGGCGGTTTGACCACAGGCGGGGTTAATTTTGATGCCAAAGTGCGTCGCGAAAGCTTTGAACCCATGGACCTTTTCTATGCCCATATTGGAGGAATGGACGCCTTCGCCCGCGGCCTGAAGATTGCTGCCGCCATCCGAGCCGATGGCCGCCTCGAAGGTATTGTCAGCGAGCGTTACTCAAGTTGGGACACTGGCCTGGGCGCTGAAATCGAAGCGGGAAGTCATTCTTTTTCATCGCTAGAAAAAATCATGCTTGATAAGGGAGAAGCGGCAACCAACACGAGTGGGCGGCAGGAGATGATTGAGAATCTGATCAACACCTATCTCTAAATGCAAGTGTTGGGCAGGGATGTTGTCTAGAAAGCTACGGTCTTAGTGCCTTGTCAGGCAGGACAGAAGGATTTTTCGATGGATTCGATGCTGGGTCTGTACAGGGCAGGATGTTTGCGTTGGGTATGCTGCCTGGTGCTGATCACCACGCTGGTCCCGGAAACTTCTGGCAAGGAGTTGCTTTTTAAGCCTGGTCAGCATGGCCATGGCAAACTTCAGTACTCAGGGCATGTGCCCATTGCCCTGTTTGCTGGTACTCCGCAAGAAATTGGCGAGCAACATGCTGCTCTGATTGCCAAGTCTTCTGCTCCGCTTCATCAATACCCAGAGAAGATGTTTGCCGTGCTGGGGTTGGCCGATCAGTGGCCAGCGGCTGTTCAGGCCAGCAAGAAGATGCTCCAGCAAGTCCCAGAGCGGTTTCGTGAAGAGTTGGACGCCATGGTGAAAGGGGCTGGTCTGAATGGCGATGCCATGAATGTGGCGAATACCATACTTGAGTTGCGACAGATGGGCTGCTCCGTACTCGTGGTCGAACCTGAGCGTAGTGCGTCCGGCGGTCCATTATTCGGACGCAATTTCGATTTTCCGAGCTTGGGCTTGCTCGATCGCTATGGCATTGTGATGGTTTACCATCCTTTGAATCAGCATGCCTTTGTCTCGATAGGTTATCCTGGATTGATTGGTGTCGTTTCTGGAATGAACGATGCGGGTTTGGCGCTGGCAGTACTCGACGTTTACAAAACTGCAGATGATTCGCCCAGGTTGGATCTCCGTGGCGTACCCCAGATATTTGTGTTTCGTCAAATCCTGGAGCAATGCACGACAGTCACAGAAGCCAGACGACTTCTAGAAAACACACAAGCAACCACGTATCTGAACCTGGCAGTTTGCGATCGCGATCGAGGGATGATTTTTGAGATTACTCCTAATGGAGTCGCCGTGCGGGAGTCTGTCGCTGGCCTCTTGCCTTGCACGAACCATTTTAGGACCGAAGGCTTATGTGTTAACAAAGAGTGTAGCCGCTATAACAGTCTGCTTGGCGCCGCCAAGCAACCCAAGTTGGACATTGCTTCGATTCAACAAGGCCTGCATGCAGCCCACCAAGGTGAGCTCACCCTGCAGACAATGATCTTTGAGCCTCGTGAGTTGAGGCTCCATCTTTCGCTGGGGCCTCCCCCCTCCTCTGCCGAGCGTTTGCAGAAATTGGAATTGGGAAAACAAATGGATCCATTCAGAACAGGATCTAATAAAGATCGAACGAAGTAGGCCAAGTCCGCAGCAAGTCAACAAAACTCCCGGATTAGGTCATGCGGGGAAGAGTCATGAGCAATTTCTATGCTAGCTCTTGGTAGTCGAGGTAATGTGCGAAAGAATTGCGTTGTCGGCGCTTTGGCGGAAGTGGATGCAAGCGCAATGGCGCGGGAATCTTCCTTGAATATCTGCACTTGGGAAGGGCGATTCATTCAAGGATGCCCCCTTCTTTTGATCTATGGCCAGGATTTACCGTGTCGACTACCGAGCTATCGCAACTTACAGCTATTATCAGTACTGCCAATCAGCCCCAGTCGGTTAACCGACTGGTGCGTAGCCTGCGTCGTAGTTATCCAGAGATACATATTATGGTTGCTGATGCTAGCGGCCAATCTGCCAAAGCGCAACGCGATGTCGATTCGATTCGGCTGTCTGTAGGTGCGGGCCGCAGTGCCGGATACAACGCTTTACTGGCACGTGTGCGTACCCCCTACTTTCTGTTAATCAATGATTGTTGCGAGCTTGCGAACGACTCTTCGGTGGTGGATTTGCTCAGTCTGGTTTCGTCAGACAAGCTCGATATTGCGGCCGGAGACCTCATCGCCTGCCAGCGCAGGCTTTGGTTTTTTGTAAGTCGTCGCCCTGCTCCTGGGCACGGTTTAATGGAAATTGCTGGAGACCAGCTTACCTTGACACACGGTTCGCGCGGACCGGGTGAGGGCTTTCATTGGTGCGATTTTGTGGCGCCTTTTTTTGTAGCACGTACCAGTAAGGTGCGTGCTCTGGGCGGTTGGGACCAACAGCTCGAGCAGGATGAGCAAGAAGAGTTTTTTGTGCGGGCTCACCGTCAAGGAATTCGTGTGGGTCTTGTACCTGAAGTCACAGTCTGGCAGTGGCCAGAGACTCTGACCCAGGAGCCGTCACGAGATTTGAAAAGTCTGGCCGTCGCCAAGATGGGTTTGGCCCGTATGACAGACTTTGAAGGCCGGGTTGTCAAAGCACCACGACGTGCCATGGCAGCTTAACATGGGGGCGAACCTGTGATGCTACTTGGTCGCGATGGTGCAGGATATGCCCCAACCCCGACATAGCAGGTCCGTATAGCGAACGGGCAGGCGGTCCAATTGTTTGAAGCCAGCTTGCTTTAACAAAGCACTCACTTCAGCCAGGCGATATTCTTTTAAGTGCAGGCCACGGGCCTCGGTACGGGGAGGACAAAAATCACCCGTGACATCGGAAGGACGCAACAGCCAATTGGGCGTGATGGTGACCAGCGAGCCTCCCGGAACCAGGAGCTCATAGATTTTTGTGAGGTAGTCCGATATTTCATCCGGACAGATGTGTTCAAAGACATCGTTCCAGTACGCCAGACTGGGTCTTCCGGGTAAGGCATTTTTCTCGATCTGCAGCAAGTCTCCCAGGATCAATCGATCTTCAAATTTGTTGCCCAATATTTCTAAGGCAGCATCGTGCATTGCGGGAGAGATTTCCAGTCCACTGACCGAAAAGCCATGGTCGCTTACGTCTTTGAGCATGGCCCCACTGCCGAATCCAATTTCAAAGAGCCTAGGTTGACCAAACCCCAGGTTGATTTGTCTATGGAGTAATTCGAGCACTAAACGAACATAGCGTTTATCGAGGCCCATCACCAAAGGACTGTCATCCTTTTGCTGGGCGGCCAGTATCGTGCAAACCGTATCGTAGGCCCGACTCGTGACCTGGGCACGTTTTTCGCTGCCCTTGGGCATTGTGCAGATGGCACGCGCAAATTGTTGCTCTTGCTCAAACTGTAACTTGGTGCAGTTCGGTCGAGTCCATTTTTGCAAGCGAATACGTCGAACCATCAGCCAGCATCACTTCTGTTGGATTGACAGCTGGGGATGAGTCCTGGGGAAGCGGTGTGGCGGTTAGCATGGAGATTCGGCCTGAGGAATGCGATTGTGGGGCTATTTCAAATGTAGTTCGCGAACCGCCTACAGGACGGCTGTGCCCTCAGGGGAGACGCCAAAATTTCCGATTTTGCCGTCTGGAGGGGGCAGAAGATTCGGCTTGGCTCAATCGTCGTGTAGCGAGTCCTAAAATCACCGTTCCTGGTGAACCGGGGGATGGGTCATTGGTCATTTTCTGTTGTTGGGTACAATACGTTTTTCCGTTAGCCCAACTTCCTTCACTACCCACATTCGCAGAGGATTGAGTCCGTTGTCTGAGCCAAATAAATACAGTCGTCAAATCACCCAACCCAAATCTCAAGGTGGCTCGCAAGCCATGCTCTATGCAACGGGGTTCACCGATGAAGATATGCAAAAGCCGCAAATTGGGATTGCCAGTGTTTGGTACGAGGGGAATCCGTGCAATATGCACCTGCTTGATCTGGCAGCCAAAGTAAAAGAAGGTGTGGTGGCTGCAGGTCTGGTGGGGATGCGATTCAATACAGTTGGCGTTTCCGATGGAATTTCGATGGGTACCGATGGCATGAGTTTTTCGTTGCAATCGCGAGATTTGATTGCGGACTCAATCGAAACAGTAATGAGCGCTCAGTGGTACGATGGCTGCATCAGCCTGCCAGGTTGCGACAAGAATATGCCTGGATGCATTATGGCCATGGGGCGATTGAATCGTCCTGGCATCATGATCTATGGTGGCACGATCAAACCGGGGTTTACGCATTTTGCGGATGAAAATGGGAAGCCGGGCGACCAAAAACGCGATATCGTGAGTGCCTTTCAATGCTATGGTGAGTTTTTAGCCGGCAAAATAAGCGAGGAGGAACGCCAGGAAATTGTCCGTGTTAGTTGTCCAGGTGCCGGTGCATGTGGTGGCATGTACACTGCCAACACGATGGCTTCAACCATTGAGGCATTGGGCATGTCACTGCCCTACAGTTCGTCGATACCTGCTGAAGACCCGGATAAGCTGACCGAATGCCTGCGGGCAGGCGAAGCGATGAAGATTTGTTTGGAGAACGATATCAAGCCGCGTGACATTATGACTCGCGAAGCTTTTGAAAACGCGCTTGTGCTTCTGATGGTGGTGGGCGGATCGACTAACGCCGTATTGCATTTGCTGGCAATAGCCCGTAGTGTTGAGGTTCCGCTGACGATTGATGATTTTCAATCCGTAAGCGACCGTATTCCTCTGCTGGCCGACCTGAAACCGAGTGGACGGTACGTCCAGGAAGAATTGCATGGTGTGGGGGGGACGCCGGCGGTTATGAAAATGCTTCTGGACGAAGGGCTATTGCATGGCGATTGTTTGACGGTGACTGGCAAGACAGTTGCCGAAAATTTATCGGAATTGCCTGGACTTGAGAAAGGACAGGAGATCGTGCGCTGTCTCT
>CAWWCC010000075.1:0-12436 GCA_963935315.1 uncultured Planctomycetaceae bacterium
GGGTGGTACCAATCCGCGACAAATTGGCCTTGGTGTCAAGGTGGCAGAAATCTCGCCCAACTTTACCCAAGGAACGATCGAAATTAGTTCGAACCCATTGGATGTGGCAATTCAGGGGGATGGCTTTTTAGTCGTCCAATCCGACAGCGGCGATCTCTATACGCGCAATGGGCAACTCAAACTCAACTCAGAAAACGAAATCGTTACAGCCACGGGTCAACGTGTGCTTGGTTTTGGTGTCAACGACAACTTTGAATTACAAGAAAACAATGAAAACCTGGTGCCATTGACAATTCCACTGGGCGAAGATCGTGTGAGTCTCGCGACCAGTAGTGCAACCTTGGCTGGTGTCTTGAACCCAACCGTTGAAACAGGAATGACACAGTCCATCTCCGAATCGATTGTGCTGGGTAACGGTACGGTACCACAACCACAAGCGGTTCCCGGCGAATCCTTCGATATCAATGATTTTCTCGAAGCCGATACTCCACTACTTACCGGCATGTCCGCAACACCTGCAAACACGGGAACCGGCCCGGGAGCAGATATCGTTACATATCGCGTTGTATTCCTTGATGCGAGCGGCGGAGCAGAAGGTGCACCTTCTGCTGATTTCACCGTCGATAACTCGGGGGGTGCGGGTGAGATTCAACTCAATGGAATTCCTACCGCCCCCACATTAGGACCATGGACCGGTGGACGCTCAATCTATCGAACAGAGGCAGGTGGCTCCACTTTCTACCCTGTGACGACGATTCTGGATAACACAACCACCGACTATCTGGATCAGACCGCGGATGGTGCTGCCTTTACGACTCAAACGGAGTTGGACACAGAATTGATGGATCCGGGTAGCTACAGCTATTATGTCAGCTATTATGATTCGAGCAGCCAGGTTGAAACGCGTCCAACGGCACGCATAGGAACACGTTCTATAGCTCCTCCAGGAGGCAAGATTGGTATCGATTTATCCCAGCTCGATACTCCCACACATCCCGACTTTACATTCGATCAAATTCGAATTTATCGACATCCTTCCAACGATACGTCCCAATTCTATCGAGTGGACGATCCTGGAAATCCCATTCCTGTTGCTACGGCTAGTTTCGTCGACCAAGTTAGCGATCAGAACCTGATTCTCAATAATCCGATCGATTTAAACGGACCGGCCGCTCAGGAAGACACCCTGCTATCGGATCTGGTTGTACTTAACGGTGATAGTTATTTACAAAACTTCTTCGAAGCAGGAACCCTAACTTTTCAAGCTGAGAAAGATGGAATTACTCTAACACCCAAATCTCTGGATATCTCGGAAGATCCAATTACAGGCACCACAGTTCTGGATCTGATGAATTTCATACGTGATGTATCGGGCATTGATATCGACCTTGTTGAAAATCCGGACGCTACGACGCAACCAACTGCAGGCAGTGTGAGTCTGGTGGACGGAAAAATCGTGATCACCAGCAACCTAGGCGAAGAAAACGCAATTGAAGTGCCACTAACGTCACTCCAGATGGCACCTACAAGAAGCTCTGGGACAAATACCGTACCTATTACTTTTACAGAAATTCAACAAGCGGATGGACCTGGCACATCGACTGAATTTGTAGTCTACGATTCGCTAGGTTCTGGATTGAATGTCCGCATCACTACCGTTTTAGAAACAAAACAGCCAAACTCAACAACGTACCGATGGTACGCCACGAGTGGTGAAAACGAACCGTTTCCATCCAGCGGCGTATCTACCGTAGTGGGTGACGGACTGTTGACATTCGATCCTCATGGCAATTTGCTATCAACAACCTCGAACCGAATCAGCATCGAGCGCAACATTACTGCCTCGGAATCTCCATTAGAGGTGGAACTCGACTTTAGTCAGGTAAGTGCCAAGGACGAAACGGATGCACAAAACAATCCTATCAGCTCACTAAACGTTACCAATCAAAATGGCTTTCCACCGGGTGTGCTAACAGACTTTGTGATTACTGAAGACGGTACGATACAAGGGCAGTTTAGCAACGGCACCCAGCGCACCGTGGGGCAAATTGTCATGGCAAGATTTGCCAATAGTGGCGGTCTGCAGCAAGTGGGTGACAGCCTGTTCAATGTGGGAGTGAACTCCGGAAATGCTATCATCGGACAGCCAGGATCCGAAGGGATTGGCACCCTCACCTCGGGTGCTATTGAACTTTCGAATACCGACATAGGCCAAAACTTAATCGAATTGATTCTCGCTTCCACACAATACCGTGGCGGTGCCCGGGTTATTACAGCAACGCAAGAATTGCTCGATGAGCTTTTAGCTTTGAGAAGATAAGCACGCATTGGAGTCAAATGGCCCTTGCTCATTTTTCTCTGCAACTTGGTGGATTTTAGAACCCTGTTTGTATGGCAGGGCCTACAGACCTACACAGACATTCTCCTCAAACTTACGAAAGTATGACGTACGATTGAGATAACTATCCTATCAACCGAGCAGCCCCACATGATTAAGTTGACACGACTCGACGGTGAGGCCTTTATTCTCAACGCCGACCTGATTAAGTATGTCGAACATCGCCCCGACACTTTTATTACTTTGACCAGCAATGACCGACTTGTTGTGGGAGAAACACCGGAAGAAGTACTGGAACTTGCAATCGATTATCAACGTCAAAAACGCCTGCTGCCCGAGGAGCATCTCCGTTCGTCGTGAGACGGACCAACTCATTTCTCGCCCCCAAGCAAAAGTGGGCTTACAACTGGGGCGTTTTATTCATGGTGAAATTGCCAGCCAAAACATAGCCAACCAGGGAAAATGGCGAACCGGTAGAGACTTCGCGGCTTCTGCAACAGAAAGGACTGAGATCGATGGGCTCTGCACAGGTTGTATCGATTATGCCAATCACATGTTCAAATCGGCATTACAGCATGTCTGAATTTTTTCTTCTGTTTGCGATGCAAAGCTATGTTTAACCAGGCCCCAAACACCCGGGATTGCCAATAGAAACGTACGACTCAACACTTTATGGCATGATTGACTAACTAATGGATATTGCAACCATAATCGGCGTAGTTCTGGCGTTGGCATTGATCTTAGGATCCATTGTCATTGGAGGCGGTAGCTTTATTGCCTTTGTCGATGCCCCATCTTTGATGATTGTTGTTGGTGGAGCAATCGCTGCAGGGATGATTTCTTTTCCGCTGAAAAACTTTTTAAGCGTATTCAGCGTTACCATGAAAGTGCTTTTCAACAAAACGGATTCGATTCCACGTCTGATTGAAGAAATAGTCAGCCTGGCAGAAACCGCCAGACGCGATGGCTTGCTAGCGCTAGAAAGTCGCATGGCTGAAATAGAAAACTCCTTTGTTGTACTCGGCATACAAATGGCCGTTGATGGCACACGTCCTGAAGTAATGGAAGACATTTTGAGGACCGAACTTGACGCGGTAGCTACCCGTCACCGTGACGGTAAGGCTTTGCACGACTGCATGGGAAGATTTGCTCCGGCATTTGGCATGATCGGCACACTCATGGGACTTGTCATCATGCTGGGTGATATGAGCGATCCCTCAAAGATCGGTGCTGGCATGGCGGTAGCACTGCTAACCACTATGTATGGTGCAATTGCTTCCAATGTGGTGTTCCTGCCCTTTGCTGAAAAACTGGGATTTAACAATAAACAAGAACTTTTAACGATGGAAATCATCGTGCGCGGCATCATGGCTATCCAGTCGGGCGAAAATCCTCGTGTCATCGAACAAAAACTTAATACATTTATACCACCGAAATTGAGAGCTAGCGACAAGGATGCCGCTTAATAGATATGGCCGTTGAAGAAGAACCAGAACCCGGAATACCTGAGTGGGTTGTCACATTCGGCGACATGATGTCGCTGCTGCTGACATTTTTTATCATGCTCGTATCGATGAGTGAGATGAAACAAGAAGAAAAGTTTCAAGCAGTGGCAGAAGCAATACGTGAACAATTGGGACATAGCCTATCGCAAGACTCACTCATTCCCGGAGATTTCCGACCGAGAAATTCTTCACAGGAATGGAATGCGAGTACCGGGCGATCGAAAAAAATGGACCTTAAAAAAGGTGGGCAAGTAAATAAATCGGTTGTGGGAGAAAACGAAAAAGTACAAATTGTACGACCTGGCAAAAATTCCTCCGTAGGAGGTGTTGTCTTTTTTGAAGAACATGCCACACAGCTTACAGAAAGCAATCGCCGCGATTTGCAACGCATTATAGAACAGATAGCCGGCAAACCTCAAAAAATTGAAGTCCGCGGACATGCATCGCGCAGACCTCTCGATCATAATACCGAATTTAAAGATGCATGGGAATTGTCTGCTGCACGTGCTCGTAACACAATGGATTTTTTAATCCAGCAAGGAATCGATCGTAGTTGTATACGGCTAGGAAACGCAGGAGCTGAAGAACCGCTTTACAATGGAGTTGAAGCTGAGCTTTTAAAACAAAATTCTCGCGTTCAGATTTTGATGTGGGACGAAAGGGTTCATGACTTGGATGGCTCAAATCCCACGATCTAAATAACTTCAAGCTTAGGGGCCAAAAATGGCAGCAGATACCGACCAACAAACGACTGAAGATTCTCCGGGCAAAAAACCGGGCATGATGACTTTGGTTAAGGCACTAGCTTTTGTCTCAGTGATTGTCTTGCTTGAAGTTGCTGCTGCTTCGATGATTATTCCCACGGCAGAAGAAACGACCGAAATCGCAGAAACTTTAGCCGAAGCCGATACAACTCAAGATCCAGAAGCTGCTGGTGAAACGGCCGAGGAGAGTGAAGATGAATCGATCCTATTAAGTGAAATGACTGAGGTTGAACTCGGCATGTTTCATGTGCTGACCTACAATCCAGAGACAGGCAGCCGACTCAATGTCGATCTCGAATTGTTTGGCACCGTGCTAGCAGATGAAGAATCCGAATTTTATCCACTTTTTGAGGCAAACCAACGCCGTATTCGAGAACAGATTCTGATCACCATTCGCAGTGCAGAGGTTACAGATCTGAGCGATGCTGGGTTGGGCTTGATCAAAAGGAAGATATTAGAGAAAACCAATCGCGCCCTCGGAAAACCTTTGTTGCATGAGGCCATATTTAGCAAGTTTTCGTTTGAAGAGCGTTAAAAATACCCCCCAAGGCATAACTTAAACGACAGTCAGGAAGGGATTCCTATGGCAGACGACAAAGAACAAGTCGGCCAAGACGACATCGAAAAATTATTACAACAGGCTCAAGATAACGACCGCTCTCCTGACGGCGACTCAAGCGTCAGTAGTTCTTCTAGTGGCGACTCAAGCGTCGGCAGCTCTTCTAGTGGCGACTCAAGCGTCGGCCAGGCAGAGATAGAATCTTTGCTCAGCAGTGAATCCGGTGACCCGAGTCCTTCAGCGGGCCAACCCGTTAGTGCTAGTTCTGCCGAGGATTCTTCGGCAACTCAAGATGACATTGAACTTCTCATGAACAAGGCTGAGGAGGCTTTGGCCTCCATCGACCAGGGAGGTGGTCCATCGGCCGATGTTCTTCCGTCCGGCATCCGGTCCTTCGATTTTCAGCATTTTGGAGGCACTCCTGCCAATACGGATGTGGCAACGCTTGAATTGGTGCGTGATGTTCAACTCGACATGACAATCGAGCTGGGCCGGACTCATATGCAACTTGAAGACATACTGAAGCTCAAGCAAGGGGCTGTGGTGCCTCTCGACAAACTGGCTGGAGATCCGGCTGACATTTATGTCAATGGTCGCCTGATAGCACGAGGAGAGGTCCTTGTGCTGAATGATAATTTCTGCGTTCGGGTTGCTGAACTAATTGCGGGTGACAGCGTTTGACCCAAGTGCTCACTAGAGGTCAACCTATCTGCTAGCACTGTCAATGGGCTATGAGACGCACTAATTGCTCTGGCTGAAATACGGCCAAAATTCTATAAGCCGCTCTGTCAAAAAAGGTCCTCTTTTGCAAATTGGACCTTGTGAATCCAATACCCCCTTGCGGCCATGCTATGCCTTTATTGAATTGCAATTTAAGATCACTGCGCACTGCGTTGTTGGGGGCATTCGTTGTAATGGGATACTTCGGTTGGGTCCAATCGGGACGTGCCGAAAAATTACTCGAATGGTCAATCGATACGGAACCTCCACAGCTCATCACCACAGACACCTCAGTCATTCCGGCCAAACTTGACCTGGCATCTTCTTCTACACAGCCACCCTCTCCTCGACCCCATAATCCTCGTCGACTGGCCCCACAATCTTCTGCTTCTCGGAGTAGCCATCCTCAAGGGCTAAATCTATCGCCGAGAAAATCATCCTCTTTATCTCTTCCACAAATTGATTCTCTGGCAACTGCTGGCACCGGACTGGCAATTGTCATAGGACTCATGCTGATTTGCATGTGGCTCCTGCGAAAAGGCGGTCCAAAACCTACATCACCTCTTCCTGGTGAAGCCGTGTCCGTTTTGGGACGTGTTTCCTTAACAAATCAGAACATTGCTCAGCTCCTGCAAATTGGCAACAAATTAGTACTTGTCGGAGTCAATAACGAGGTCATGACTCCGTTGACCGAAATCACCGAACCACAAGAAGTTGAGCGTCTACTCAGTCTTTGTCATCGCAACAAAAAACAAAGTACGACAGCTGAGTTCCAACAAGTGCTCCAGCAACTTTCGCAAGAGCCTGCTCAAGGATTCTTAGGAAGTGAAGCCAGCACCGCCTACGCCCAAGCAAGTCGATGAACTCAAAAAGCCTCCTTTGCAGGTTCACATGCATAGCCACAATGCTCTTGGCATTTGTGCCAGCTATAGCGGCTGCGCAAACGGTGTCTTCTCCTTCGTCACTACTGCCAAGTAGCTTGGGGGGCCCTCAACAGTGGACCAGTCCCGAAGGATTGAGTTCTACCATCCAGGTAATGCTGATGCTGACCGTGGTCAGTCTGGCACCAGCCATCCTACTCATGACGACCAGTTTTGTACGCATTCTGGTTGTGATGGGGCTGCTCCGACAAGCCTTAGGCACCCAACAACTCCCACCGAGTCAAGTCATAACGTCCATATCCTTATTTATGACGA
This sequence comes from uncultured Planctomycetaceae bacterium, assembly GCA_963935315.1. Taxonomy (GTDB): domain Bacteria; phylum Planctomycetota; class Planctomycetia; order Pirellulales; family Lacipirellulaceae; genus Bythopirellula. The sequence continues at coordinate 7,083 of CAWWCC010000075.1, forward strand.
TTCTGCTAATGACCCCAGTCTGGACACAAGTCTACGATGAAGGCATAAAACCCTATACCGAAAAACAAATCGGTATCGAAGAAGCCTGGCAGAACGGCACGCTGCCTATGCGTAAATTCATGGCTGCACAAATCGACCGCACCGAAAACCAAGATGACGTTTACCTTTTTCTGAAATACATGCCAGAAGAAATCGACCCCGAAACGGGGGAACTCCCCGACTACGTCTATTACGGAGCGACATCCGCCGAAAAAGATGTGCCCCTCCAGGCACTACTCCCTGCTTATATGCTTAGCGAACTCAAGACTGCTTTTTTGATTGGCTTTCAGATTTATTTACCGTTTGTGATTCTCGATATCGTAGTCGCCAGTGTCACCATTTCGATGGGCATGCTGATGTTGCCACCGGTACTGATTTCCCTGCCATTCAAGCTGCTACTCTTCGTACTACTTGACGGTTGGAAGTTAGTGGTCGAGATGCTACTCAATAGTTTTCAAGTACTCCTGTAAAAGGTGTAGAAGGCATTCTCCAGTTCGAGGTTGAACAGAAGAATTTCCAAATCCCTTTTTCAATCAACTAAACTCAACCTCAGATTTCCTATCCATGGATCCACAAGACGCCGTTGATATTGGACGGGAGGCCCTGCTCATTGCCACACTCGTGGCTGCGCCCATTTTACTTTCAGGCATGATCGTAGGATTACTCGTCGGCTTGATTCAAGCACTCACACAAATTCAAGAACAAACAGTAGCGTTTGTCCCCAAATTAGTAGCCATGGTGCTAGCTCTTGCTTTTGCCCTACCGTGGATCCTGACACGTCTTCTGGATTATGCAGAAGGATTGATTACAAATATCCCAAATACTCTTTAAGAACGCCTCAAGGATTGTTTCACGCCGAGTTTACTTATGACGCTATTAGAAACTCTGCTGATCAACCAATTCGCGACCTTCACACTTGTTCTTGCTCGCGTGGGTGCTCTGGTGATGTCTGCACCTATTTTTAGCTCTGCAGCAATTCCGCTCCAGGCAAGAGCTTTCTTGGTCGTCAGTATTTCCTTGCTTATCTCACCGTTAGTGGCTATCCATCCACCAGCAGATATGACTCATCTGATTATCTATGGCAAGTATCTTGCCAGCGAAGCTCTTGTTGGTCTGTTATTGGGTTTCGGAATAACGCTCTTTCTAAGTGGAATTCAGGTCACTGGCCAAATTGTCAGTCAACTGGGAGGTACTGCAGTTGCTGAAGTATTCGACCCAACCGCCAACTCAAATGTGTCCATCTATTCCCAGTTGTTTTACTTTTTGACACTAACCATGTTTGTGCTCCTCGATGGCCACCGACTTGTCATGGACGCACTCCTAGACACTTATCACACCATCCCACCCGGACGTGCTTCACTTGGTAGCACCTATGTCGAAGCATTGACGACCCTGTTATCTCAAAGTTTTATGTTGGGGCTCCGGGCTGCGGCACCTGCAATGACCGCTCTCTTGCTAGCCACTCTCGTTTTGGGTCTCGTAGGCCGCACAATGCCACAAATCAATATTCTTGCTGTGGGCTTTGGCCTGAACGCATTGCTCACATTAGGATGCCTATTCACGTCATTGGGGGCTGTCGCATGGGCCTTTCCGCAACAGACAACGGCTGCTCTTGAACTAATCAAAGAGACACTTCGTCAGTCTGTATCCCCGCTCCTCTAACCTGACCCCCACATGGCCGATCCGTCGGGCGAAAAATCTCAAGAGGCAACCCAGCATCGTCGCGAACAGGCGCGCGAACAGGGACAAGTTGCCTACAGCCAGGATCTTGGCTCCGCTGCTCTACTGGTCGTTGGGATACTGTTGTTGCAATATTGGGGGGCAAAAATACTTGCTACGGCTGGGGACTATATGCGCGACCAACTCCACTCAGCCGGTCCGCTTGTCGTCGATAACTCGGATATTATCTCGCATTCACAAAAGCTGATCTATACCTTTGGAAAAGCCGTGCTCCCTGTGATAGGCTTGTTGGCACTGGCGGGGATTGCCAGCAGTGTCTTTCAGACTGGCTTCTTGTTTGTTCCCGAAAAATTAAAACCCGATTTTAAACGCTTGAGCCCTATTAGTGGACTCAAGCGTATCCTTTCTCTTACCGGAGCTATGAAGTTGAGCTTTGGTATGTTTAAAGTCCTAGTCGTTTCAGCAGTTGCAGGCACGGTACTTTATTTGCGACACGAAGAGGTGCTGTTTTCTGGATCTCTGCCCGTCCGTGATTTCGGGCCCTTCCTGACAGATATTACGCTTTCAACTGCCTTATGGGTGGGAATTGCATTATTCACATTAGCGTTGTTTGATTTTGCGTATCAAAAATGGAAACACGAGCAAGACTTGATGATGACAAATCAAGAAGTACGTGATGAACTAAAAAACATGCAAGGCGATCCCCAGATAGTCGCCCGCCGCAAAGCGGTACAGCGTCAACTGGCTCTCAATCGAATGAGCGACAAGGTGCCCAAGGCAGATGTCATTGTTACCAATCCCACTGAATTAGCCGTTGCAATTCAGTACGATCCAGAAACGATGGTTGCCCCAGTTGTATTGACCAAAGGTGCAGGTGTCTTGGCTCAGCGTATCAGGCGATTGGCGCTGGAGCATAATATCCCGGTCGTTGAACGGAAACCATTGGCCCGATTGCTTTACAAAGAAGTTGAGCCAGGGCAACCCATACCCGACGACAGCTATGCGACAGTTGCCGAAGTCCTTGCGTACGTTTATCAACTTAAGGGTAAGAAAATGACCATGCCCCCGAGAGCAGCATAGTCGAGGCACTAGCTAACAAACTACGAAACCGGCTCTATTTTAATTTAATAAAAATATAGCGGATACTGGGTTGTGGTCAGAACCTGATGTGCCTACTGAGCCTGGTATTGTCCGATAAGAACCCTTGAGATAACGTCTGGACATGGCGGGAGAACTCAAGATGAAATCAATCATTGACTTGTAGGGATCTTGATTATAGGTGATTTGAGATTTCATCGATGCCTCAGAGAGTGGCATACCCAAAGCGTTTGACCCTTTGCCAACAATGGCCTGCATCACTTCACTTTTCCAGATATCATTAAAATCCCCCATCACTAAAAATGCTGCATCAGAATTTGCAGCTAAGCTTTTATCCAATTGTCGGCGCACGAATTTAGCTTCGGCCAAACGAATTGGCTCTGCAAACTCACGCCCACCAAAATTGCTTTTCAAATGTACAACCCATACCCCTATGGGAGAACTTCCTGGAGGCTGAAGAATCACATGGATCAGGTCGCGCGCCAAGCGCCTGGTGTGTCCCTCAAGGTCTTTAAATGGCACGTGCCGATGCGATATCACTGGCCCTACAGGAACACGTGAAAGAAGACACACATCAATTCCCCGCAGATCATTACCTTCGATGTGGACAATGTACTCGTAACCCATATCTTTTAAAAAAACATCCACAAAAAGTTTTAAGTAGCCTCGCGACTCAACCTCTTGCAATGCCAGGACATCCGCATCGAGTGCCCGAATCGTAGCAGCAACCTGATCCAGTTGCTTACGAGTCTTTGCTGGAGTTGACTCATCTGCGTGATAAGGATCGTCAACATCATCAAATAGATTTAGCAAATTGTAAGTTGCCACAACAATCTGATTTTCGCCTGCTTCCCATGTTTTTTTGCTGGGAACAACCGTCTCTGGTAATTCCTTGACGATCTCGATCTGCTCTGGATCTGAAACTACGATTTGTGGACGGTCTCGAAAGGTGGTGATTTGACCTCGAATCTTAACGAGTTTCCCCTGATAGAGGTCTTTAAGATCCCCTGAAAAATTTTGATACTTGTCGCGAAACACGACACCCGCAATATTTGCTGGTCGCTGTTCGTCAAAATTCAAAAAAGTAATTCGACCAATATTACTAACATTGATAATTTTACCGCAAATATATACCACATCACCGATCGCCTGATCTGCATCAGACCAATGGATGGTAAGGATGCCTTCATCCATTTCCATTATTGGCTCGGCATGTACCTGAAGGGCAGAATGGAACATGAGTGCCGTCCAACACGCAATGCCCCATAACCCTATTGCAATAAACTTATTCATTTGCGAATCAATCCATCCGGATTTCTATCGACTGGTGAACATCGATAAAAATGTCATCAAAATTATTCCTGAAAACCAATCCCGGAATTGCCAATTCCTCTGCCACCCAAACTACCAGGTATTTGGGTCGTCTCTGACCCTATCCCTCATATCCGTACCGTTCAAAGTAATCCTTCCACCGATCTTGTATGACTTGGCGCTTTTCGGCTGATAATTCGTAGTGGTTGCGGCGATAATTCTTGACTTCCGCCAGGTAAGCTTGTGCTGCTTTTTCAACACGTGTGAAAGCTCCCAAATCAAGATGCTCGTAGACCTGCCTTAACCGGTCAAGTGGATTCTCCACCAAATCTTCATAGCGCAATTCAACGACTTGATTATCCTCTAATAATTCTCGGTCGTTCTCATAGGCGGTATACATGCGCTGCAAGGAATCCAGCACATATTCTTCTACCCATTCTTGCTCTCCCAATCCTTGCATTCGTTGCACTTCGTTGAGAGATTTCCAAAGGTTGACCGTTGACATAAACAAATCGCAAGGGTTTCGAACGATGTGTACAAACTTGGCATCCGGAAACAATTCCAGGAGCGCTCGGACACGTGCAGTATGAGGAGGTGATTTCACCACGATGCGACGAGGGTCTCGAAAAGTAATCCGCTGAAAAAATTTCAAGAGTTGCTGCTGCCAATGCTTTTTTTCGTCAAGGGGCACGTCCTGCAGATCAAGATACTCAGAAAACACGGGACCACGCTGAGGAAACATCATGGACAGGTAAGGGGATGGCAAGCCCATAATCCCCAGGGCAAACTCATCCTCCTGAGGACGCTGCCAGCCTGCTGCCATATTGTCCATCGGTCGTCGGCTAGGTAATAATTTTTCAGTCCAGGGTGTTAGCCATTTATCCGTAAGCACAAAGTGATGTGGTACAAAACACTGGTAAGTCGTAGGAAAAGTATGGGCAGGATCTCGAATCAATAATTCATGCAGGAATGTTGTCCCAGCACGCCAATGCCCCAAAATAAAGATTGGTGGATCCTTTATTTCAGTCTCTGAAACACGACGGCCGTAAATGAGATTATCCAAGATTGCTGCCAGACTGTTGCAGCCGCTGAAGAAGGTTATGCTGGCCCCAGTATGCAATTTTGAAAAAGACACACGGAAATCGTTTCGAGCCAGCGTGGCCAACCAGGTGGAAAAACGCCTGTCTCTTATACACATCTGACGCTGCCGACGATACTCCTTGTGT
>CAWWCC010000076.1:0-12388 GCA_963935315.1 uncultured Planctomycetaceae bacterium
ACACAAGGAGTATCGTCGGCAGCGTCAGATGTGTATAAGAGACAGCTCATGAAGGTGACCAGCCAAGCCAAAGCCGGAAACATCGGTTGCTGCCGTAGCTCCCAGGCGTTTGGCAGATCGCGCTGCAGTTAGATTGCTTGACAGCATGGTATCCCGGAGTGTTTCCCACCAATTGGATTTGCAGGCAGCCCGCATGTGGGCTGCCAATAAGACCCCTATTCCCAAGGGTTTCGTGAGGATGAGGCAGTCCGTTGGAGAGGGTGTTGTTTTTTGCATCACCGTCTCTGCAACCGCGTCTCCCAGAAGTGTAAAACCAAAAGTCAGTTTGGGACCTTCAATCGTATGACCGCCCACAATTGGCACGTTGAGGTCTCTGAATTCCTCCGCTGCACCGGCCAGCAGATTATCCAGAATGTTGATTTGTTGTGATTGCGATCCTGGCGGAAGAATTGCCATGGCAAGTGCCGCAGTGGGGTGGGCACCTTTGACATAAAGATCATTCAAGGCGTTCAAAGCAGTGATACGTCCCAAGAGATAGGGATCCTCAGTAAACGCAGTAAAGAAATCTGTGGTGGCGGCCACAGCATCTCCTGAACCATATTTTACCAGTGCGGCGTCATCGGGTGGTTGGATCCCCAGGAGTACTTGTTCTGCTGTCGGGTTCTTTATCTTCGAGAGACAATCTGCAAGTACACTGGCAGACACTTTGCAACCGCAACCTCCGCAAGGCATGGGCTTATTTCCGTGGTTACGGACTTGCTTGTGCCTGTGTTGCATCTTGCTGGGGTCGGGGTAGTATTGGTACTTGTCGATGAATCGGGAGTCGATCCAGTTTTTGAGATGCCAGCACCATCGAGCATGCGTGGAGAACTGGCCATATGTTGCAATAGCGCGGCTGTCACCAGAATTGATCAAAGTCAAAAAGGTCTTTTGGGGTCGCCACTTTTTAAGTGGCACTCCCAGCAAATAGTTACGCAGATTCTTCCATAAGATGGCCCCCTGTCGGACGGCGTAAACACCCGCCTTCGCGAGTTTTTGATTTTCGACAGTTCCAGCGTCTCCTACCGCAAAGACCGAGTCATTGCCAACACTTTGCAAAGTGTTGCGGGTCAACAAAAATCCGCGTTCGTCCTTAGGCAAATTAATAGGAGAGTGTAATTTCAGGGCAGTCGCCGAGGTAGCCCAGATCAAGAGATCAACGGGGAGTGTTTCCTGGTTCTCGAATTCGACACAATCGGAGCGGGCACTTTTAATGGTGCAGTTTCGTTTTAGATGAACCTTTTGTCTGGCGAGTTCGTGCTGGGCTAGTATCTGTGCTTGAGGAGGCATATCAGAGAGTATTTGACTGCCTTTTTCAATAAGATGGAGTTCAACGGGCCCCAGCTTGCCAAATTGTCGTTGGATGAACTTGGGCAGACAAAAGGCAAGTTCAACTCCCGCAGTCCCCCCGCCAACAATAGCGATACGGAGGGGGCGATCTTTTTTTAGAGAAGCAAGTTCTTGGAGCTTTGCTGATAATCTTGGTAGAAAAGTCTGCATGGGCTTAATGGTTAAACCAATATCGTCAGCAGATAAAGTTTGAGGCTGCGAGCCGATTCCAATACTCAAGGCGTCAAATTTGAGTGGAGGCCGATTGTCCAGGAGCAATAAATTATTATCGCTATCCAAACCTGTGGCCTGGGCATGAATGAATCGAACGTTGCAGGCGGCGCACAGGCGAACTAGATCGATCTCATTGCGCGAAGCATGATATTGGCCTGCCAAAGTTCCGGCAACCATGCCAGAATAAGTTGCGGTTGTCAGATTAGAAACACAAGTCAGACGTGTTTCCGATAGGGCCTTCATTCGCCACATGCGGATGATATGTGCGTTTGTATGACCAGCTCCCAAGAGCACGATGTCGTTTTTCGGTAGAGTCTCTTCTGAGGCGTTCATCAGTGTATGTTCAGTTTCAATGGTTCTGCTGTCACACCAGATGCTGACGTCAAATACAAACGGCAAAGACTAACGCCAAGCATGATTGACGACTTGAGATGCTAACGTAAACTGCATAGAACCGGTTGCAGGTGCAGCTTGAATGCAAAAGCACGGCGAAAGAATTGTAACTCAATGAAACACCATTTACTACTCGGGACGGCTGGTCATATAGATCATGGGAAAACAGCACTTGTCAAAGTGCTGACAGGCACCGACACGGACCGATTGCCCGAAGAAAAACGGCGAGGCATTACCGTTGAACTAGGTTTTGCTGCACTCAATTACGACGACTTGTCCATTGGAATTGTTGATGTTCCGGGTCACGAAGATTTAATCAAAAATATGCTCGCGGGTGCCACGGGCATCGATATGGCTCTCTTGGTGGTGGCTGCTGACGAAGGAGTGATGCCTCAGACGCGCGAGCACTTTCAAGTACTTCGTTTACTAGGAATATCGAAAGGTGTGATCGCTCTGACGAAGTCTGATTTGGTGGAGGAAAGTTGGCTTGATCTGGTCGAAGAAGAAGTAGAAGCACTGGTGGCAGGATCCTTTCTGGAGAGTGCAGAGTGCGTACGTGTGAGTGCCAAAACGGGCGAGGGTATCGAACAACTTCGCATGGCTCTCTACGAAGCAGCCAGACACGGCATGGTACAAAATACCGATGGACCGTTTCGTATGGCCATCGACCGCTGTTTCTCATCGGAAGGACATGGTACGGTTGTCACCGGTAGTGTCTCTTCAGGGTCCGTTTTGGTAGGTAACGAATTAGAGATCATGCCTCAAGGCATTTCCGTAAAGGTTCGAGCCTTACAGAGCCATTCCCAAAGTGTTGATTCGATTGAAAGAGGACAACGTGCGGCTCTAAATCTTAGCGGTGTGCATTTTCGCACCGTTCACCGCGGCCAAACGATTGCGACACCAGGAAGTCTCCAGAAGAGCAAACGGATTACAGTGGTTCTCGAATCCTCCGAAAACGAATTGTTCCGTACCAAGTCAACGATGAGTGTACGGTGCTACGCGGGAACAGCTGAGCACATAGGGAAAATGCGGTGTCTTTCCAGCAATGAAGTAGACGGTCGCACCATCTATTATGCGCAAATTGAACTGAAAGAAGATCTATGCGCCGTGTGGAAACAACCCTTTATTGTTCGCAACCTTTATGCCAACCAGTTGCTGGGCGGTGGCTGGATTGCCGATCCACTGGCCTATCGAATCAAGAAGTCCGATCCGGAACGCATCAAGCTGATTCATGAATTGGCATATGGAAGTGAAGAAAACCGAATCATTGCTGCTGTGAAAATCTCAGGCCATCATGCCTGGAACGAAGAAATGCAAACTCTTCGTACTGGTGTGATTCATGGCGAAGCAGTCATTGAGCGACTTGTAGCTGCTGGTACCTTGGAATCTTTTCGGTCTCAAAACAAATGCCGATTGATTCACGGCGAGATGGCGGGCGAGATCGCAAATCGGCTATTGGCCAAACTTTTAGAAGAGCACCATGATGATCCACTCAGGAAATACATTCCTTTGGATAGACTGCGGCCTTCTTTTGCTAATTTAAAACCTGCCAGCCTTTTGGATGCTATCGTCAAGAAACTGGTCGACCAGAAGAAAGTTGTGCTTGGGACAGATGGGCTTTGTCACCCCAGTTGGTCTGGAAAACTTACGGCTCGACAAACGCAAGTATCCAAGGCCATGATCTCAAGCTGCTTGGAGGCAGGGCTTAAGCCTCCCAGCGTGGGAGATTTTGCCAAACAATTTGACTTGAAAGATGAGCAGATTGCATCTTTGCTTCAGCTTGCAGTTGATTCCCAACATCTCGTGCGATTGCCGGATAAGGATTTGCGAGATCGTCAGTCGGCCAGAAATGCCAGGCTCTATTTGCATGTATCAGAAGTAGAAAAGCTGACTCAACAGGTCCTGAATCGATGGAATCCTGGCGTGCCCTGGACCGTCAGCGAATTTAATGAAGCTTTCGACTTGTCTAGAAAATATGCAGTTCCGCTGTGTCGATACCTTGATGAACTAGGAATAACGGAGAGAATAGGAGATCATCGCCAAGTTGTTTCACCAAGCACTTAAGTTGATATGACATCACAACTGCCACCGGATGAAATATCGAATCTGTTTCGTAAGTTGCCCAGTGTTCATGACTTGTTACAAACAAAGAGGCTCCAAGCTGCAGAGCAGCAATTTGGCAGAGTCCGTACTCGAGAAACTGCACGCCTGGTTCTGGATCAGCAGAGAAACCAGATACAACAGGCTGGTCCCCAGGTCGATCCAGAGGATTTGGAGGCATTCGCAGAAACGGTTGTTGAATTACTCGATCAATTCAACCAGGTGCAAATTCGAAAAGTCCTCAACGCCACGGGTATTCTCTTGCATACGGGTTTAGGCCGAGCGCCATTAGCCCCACAAGCTATCGCGGCGATGAACGAATCCGCAGGATACTGCAACGTAGAAATTGATCTGGTCTCGGGGAAAAGAACCCAACGCTCTCAAATTGTTGAAGCCGATTTGTGTTCTCTTACAGGTGCCGAAGCAGCTCATGTTGTCAACAACAATGCGGGAGCAACAGGGTTATTGCTGGCAGCTTTCGCTTCGGGACGCGAAGTTATCGTATCTCAGGGAGAGTTGATTGAAATAGGAGGCGGATTTCGCTTGCCGGAAGTCTTTGAAGCTTTTGGTACAAAGCTGAGAGCAGTTGGTACTACCAACCGGACTCGAGTGAATGATTATGCAAATGCAATCAGCGATGATACGGGAGCCATCATTATGGTTCATACCAGCAACTATCAAGTTGTTGGTTTTACGGAGCAGGCAAATCTGAAAGAGCTTGTGAGACTAGGGGAGGAGCATGACATTCCGGTGATTCATGATATCGGGTCCGGGTCCCTGGGTAGCTCACCAATCAAGCTATTAGAATCAGAACCGCACGTCAGGAACAGTATTCGTGCGGGAGCAGATTTAGTTTTATTTAGTGGAGATAAGCTGCTGGGTGGTCCTCAATGCGGAGTGATCGTAGGTAAAAAAACACTTATCCAAAAACTTGAACGCCATCCTATTAGCCGCGCTCTACGAGTGGACAAGGTTACTTTGGCAGCTCTGCAGGCAACTTTGGCAATCTACCGCCTTGCCGATTCTGATCCACATGCTTTAGATTCCATTCCTTTCTACAAGATGATGCAAGTACCCGTTGAAAAGATCCAGCTTCGAGCAGCTAAAATAGTAGAAAGGCTTTCGCAATCGCACCCCGATTGGCAAGTGAACGTGATTGAAAGTATAGCCTCCGTAGGAGGAGGCTCATTGCCAGGAAGTGAAATGCCAAGTTGTGCTGTGAGAATACAGCATTCGGTTTACGACCCGGATACCATTGCACAAAGATTGCGTTTAGGACATCCCTCCATAGTGGGAAGGGTTCAGGATGATGCAGTTCTGTTGGACTTGCGATGTATACAACCCGAAGATGACGATCTCTTCTGCAATGCAGTCAGCCAGATGTGCTCTCGTTCAAGCTAGCCAGAAATTGGGAAGGTCAAGGGGGAGGCGGCCCTTGGTTTTAGGATAGACTCTTCTTGCCTCACTCATGGTGGACCGACTTTTTGGTATCAGGATCTGCAATCCCAACCTACATGTCCATCACGGCCTCGATATCAGCGTCGAGTTTTGGTGGAGAGGAGCACAAAGAAATACTAAAAAAAAGAATAAGTGAGACCAATAAGGATAAGGCACCTACCTGAAATCCGTGGGGGATCGGCAGGTCACCCACACGGATCACAAAATTGATCAGCAGGCTGGATGCAATCGCTGTGATTGCAGCGGGTGCGGTTGCACGTTTCCAATTGAAGCCAATGGCGACAGTGGGCACTAAAGCGGCTGCAAAGGTTCCCCAGCCAAAGGCGCCAAGTAGCGCAACCAGATCGTTCAGATAAAGGGCAAATAGAGATGCAATGATTGCCAGTACGGCTGTAGCTATCCGTGCCCAAAACAATTCGTGCTGTAAGGAGCGGCCTCGCAGAGCACGGGGAATATCATGCACAACTGCGGCGGCACCAATATTCAGAAAGGCATCTGCGGTCGACATAATGGCTGAAAACAGGCCTGCAAAGACCAGTCCCGCCAACACAGGATGGGTAAAAGCCTGCAAGAATTGAGGCGCCGCGTCGTCACTTCCGGTCAAAGGTGAGTACGACCCATTCAACACATGGGCGCGCATGACCAGCCCAATACTGATCCACAAAAGGGCTGACAGCCCGTAGCCGATCGCTGCAAATGCCAAAATATGTCGGCAGTCGGAAATCCGTTTATTCATCATGAACTTTGTCACAATATGAGGCTGGCCAACCTGACCCGCAGAAAAAAGAAAAAACCAGGACAACACGCCAACCATTCCCAAGGTACCCCAGGGCAAAATGGCAGGGGGGTTGTCTGCATGGATCGTCTCGATGACACCCTGTACCCCCCCTTCGTAAGAATTGATAGCAGCTGCAAATACGAGGATTGCAGCAACCACCATCATGAGACCTTGAATGAGATCCGTATAAACGGATGCGATCATACCCCCGGTGACGCAGTAGAAAACGAGCACCGCGCAGGAAGCCGCCATACAGAACTCCAGAGAGACTGCCCCCAGGGCCGGATGATTTGAGATAAGGTCTTTTAAAACGGTTGCCATGGCCAGGATTTGAGCACCCAAGTACCCCATCACACCCAACACAATAGCCAGCGCAGTGAGCAGTCGACAGGCTTCGCTTCGGTAACGCGCCGCAACTACATCGGGAAGCGAAACCGAGTCGCACAGTTCGCCCATGAGTCGCAGGCGTTTACCTAGTAAAAAAAATGAAAAACAATATCCGATGGGCGCGGCAACAACAATCCACACACTGCTCATGCCCATACTATACACGAGGCCAGGACCGCCCACGAATCCAAAACCACTCATCATGCTCGAGAACACTGCCACACCTGTAACAACGATGCCCAGACTGCGCCCTGCCATAAAGTAGTCGCTGGTCGACTTCGTGCGTCGCATCGCCCACAATCCGATCAACAGGCACATCACCATATAGGCAGCAACGCAGACAAGAATAATTGTGGCGCGGTAGTGTTCCATAGTTCAATCAGTTTGTTGCTGGCGACGTTTTGCTACCAGTTTGTGAAAGTCTTGCTCGTCTTCTGGACTCATGATCCAGTTTGGAAAGTTGATCGCGTAAAGAGACACAAATACAAATGGAAAGGGCCCCAGCACGAATAGCATCATCGCTGTTGAGATCGGAAAACCAAATATAGAATTCATGCCATCTGCAGATGTGTACCAATCAATGGCAACGACCAAACCTAGCAAGGTGGCATAGACAACGGTAGCAAGTACCAGCCCACGCCCTACAGGTCCAGACCGATGATGGGGTTTGAGGCCCAGCAAGAGCGAGACACCTGCAAAGAGCGCAGTGAGGAATCCGAAGGCGCCTGTCATAAAAACTAGCCATGGGTGTGGCTCAGAGTCTTCAGGTGTCTGCATCATTGTATTTTCTGGGTACGCAGGGTGGCTCATACCTTGTTCTCCCGGTATTTGTTCGAAACAGCAAATCCCGATAAACGCAGTTCCCATCAGAACCAAAAAACAGAATAAGAGATGCGTAATTTTCATAGTCTATCCAACACGCTCATGGCGCGTTGCAGGGAGTGAAAGTAGGGACATGCCACCAAAGGAGCATGCCGTAAAAAAGTCCAACTTAGACTCAATTCGTAGAACGAGTTCTAGAACTCTTTTTCCTCGTGAGAGGATAACCGACGAAAGGCGTGAAAGTCCATCACCTTAGATGTTTTCGAACCTCTTTGATTCATTCCGCTGGTTTCTATCGGTTATTGAAACCCGTACTCAAGAAATACGCGTTGGTATCTGGCGAAGTAGATAGATTCTGGGTTATGCTCTCAGAGGCTCTCGCGCTAAGGTAAATGGATTCATTAACAGCGAACTTGCGAATAATTGCACAGCGATCCTTTTTTGACGAGAGAAATCAATGAGCGATAAGGAATATGCCTTTGAAATGGCAACCTCCCAGATTCGATTTGGTTCTGGTGCCACCCGCGAAGTGGGAATGGACCTGGTCAATCTGGGTGTCAAGAAAGTTCTTCTGATCACAGATCCTGTGGTCCGCAACTTGCAACCCTTTGTGACAGTCCAGCAATCACTTGATAGTCAGAATATAAACTACGAAGTGTATGACGAAGTCCGCGTCGAACCGAGCGAGGAATCGATGCTCAAGGCCATTGATTTTACCTCGAAAGGCAATTTTGATGCCTTCGTGGCAGTTGGTGGCGGTTCAACCCTTGATACGGCAAAAGCAACCAATCTGTACTCGACTTATCCAGCCGATTTTCTCACCTATGTCAATGCGCCCATTGGAGCAGGACAACCTGTACCAGGTCCGTTGAAGCCACTCATTGCAATTCCGACGACCGCGGGTACCGGCAGCGAAACCACGGGTGTTGCGATCTTCGATCTCTTGGACCGCAAGCTAAAGACAGGTATTGCCAGTCGCATGCTCAAACCCATGTTGGGAATTGTCGATCCTGAAAACACGCGTACCTTACCTCCACTAGCCATTGCAGCGCCCGGACTGGATGTTTTGTGTCATGCCATAGAATCGTTTACCGCCCTGCCCTACCAACAGCGACCGCGACCCGAGCAGCCACATTTACGTCCTGCCTATCAAGGCTCGAATCCCATCAGCGACATCTGGGTCCTGCAAGCGCTGAAAATGATTGATAAGTATCTTATCCGTGCTTATCGTGATCCTGATGACGAGGAAGCGCGAGGCCAGATGCTGTTAGCCAGCAGCTATGCTGGCATGGGTTTTGGCAACTCGGGAGTTCATCTTTGCCACGGTATGTCCTATCCGATCAGTAGCAAAGTTCGGGATTACTATCCACCCGGATACCCAGAGGATCATCCTATCGTGCCACATGGATTGTCCGTTGCCTTGACGGCTCCGGCAGTATTTCGATTCACAAGCAGCGCTTGCCCAGAGCGTCATCTGTTGGCTGCACAATGCTTGGGTGCCGATGTGCGAGGCGTTGACGCAGCAGATGCCGGTGAAGCCGTGGCTCAGCGTTTGATCGAAATCCTGCGTACTTTGGACATGCCGAATGGACTAGCGGCAATTGGTTACACGGCTGACGATGCCCTTGCATTGGCCGAAGGAACCCTTCCCCAGCATCGAGTCACCAAGCTTTCACCTCGTCCAGCAGAGAAAGACGATCTCGTAGAACTTTTCAAACAGTCGCTCGTCTTGTGGTAAGGGAAGGTGTCTGCAAAAGTGGATTTGGTCCTCTGCGGGCAACCCAGCTGAGAAACCCTACTGGGACAATCCAGCTGCGACAAATTCCATCAGCCGGCATTCCGCGTAGCGAAACGTTTTTGGTTGTTGTTTTTGGAATTTTTACTGCGAAATTGCGCGTGTAGGGTATCCCAGTCGATGATTAAAGTTCCACCAGTTGCCTCGTGTTGCTTGTCCCAATTGATCAGCAAGTCCAGGCAGGCGTGGTCTATATAATCGAGGCGTTCAAAATTAACATGCAAATTGACGTTTCCTGGTATTTTCTCCAAGGCTTCGGCGAGAATAGGCAACCCAATAAAGGTAGCTGCCCCCTCAAGTTTGAGCTCTGCTTTTCGATTTGCTTCGTCAATCTCCACATCGGTGACCAAGTTTGAGAAGGAGTACAAAAGTTTTGCAGCCGACAAGCCGATTCCGGTTAATACTCCGGTCAAGAGATCGGTGCAAACAATAGTTCCAACCGTGGCTGCATAAATGAAAACTTCTCCCCAGCCGTGTTTTTTCAGATTACGAATAGATTGAAAGTTTACCAACTTGTAACCGATGTAAACAAGCATCGCTGCCAATGCGGCTGTTGGAATCATGCGGAGCACAAAAGCCAACAGAGAGACAAAAACCAAGAGCCAAAGTCCGTGCAGGATTGCCGACAGTCGAGTTTTCCCCCCAGCTTCAATATTAGCCGAGCTCCGCACAATTACCCCAGTCATGGGCAAAGCGCCCACGAAACCGCAAATCATATTGCCAACCCCCTGAGCAAACAATTCCCGATTGTAGTTTGTGCGATAAGTCGATTGCATCTGATCGACTGCAGTCGCACAAAGTAGAGTTTCTGCACTGGCCACGACTGCCAGCACTATCCCGGCTTTAAGGATGACGCTTAATGGAGTTGTTTGAAGAACGGTCCAAGAGGGGAGGTGTATCTCACTCCATAAGTTATCTGGTACTTCCACATAGAGTACAGGTAATTTTAAAATAGCCGTGGCTACAGTTGCGACTATGACTGCAACGAGAGGTGCAGGAATCAATTTTAGCTTGGCTGGAACAAGTGCCTTCCAAAGTATGAGTGTCAAAATGGTCAGTAGACCGACCTTTGCAGCCCAATCATGATTTTTTAGTTCGCCTAGAACATCTTCTAGACTATGCTGTATGTCCGCCTGGGACTCGCGGATTCCTTCTGCTTTTCCTTGGCGCAAGGCATCAATTGCCAATTGGCTTTGAGCCCGGCATTGTTGTGAAGCTGCTTTGAGGCGATCCGGATTGCGAACCGTTTGTGCCACTTCTTGGGCATCGAATTGATCTACCAGACTGGTAAGTTGGTTCAGAAGTTCCTGCTGCTTTTGGGCAAGATCGTCAAGTTGAGACTGGTCCAAGTCGGGCAAAGAAAGACCGGAAGATACACTGTCCGCATCAGGATCCTCAGGTTGATCGGGAATTAGTTCTGCTACCAACTCACGCTGTTGCACTTGTTGTTCGTGTAATCTCCCAATCTGTTGGAGTAGGTCACGACGCATGCTGCGTTCTTCAGCAGAGCCCATTTCTGGCATGGGCAGTCCTTTTTGGATCGCCTCAGGGATCGATAGGAGATTCGTCAGGCCATTCCCTTTGGGAGAATCGTCGACCATAACATGAAACTGACTGGAAAGGATCAATATCCCAATTCCGGCCAACATGCCGTGAATCACGGCGGGGGAGACGGCTCGAAACCAACGGCCGTAACCCAACAGGCCGGCAATCAACTGCAAAGTACCACCAACGAAAACTGCAATCCCCAAAACTTCTAATCCGTGGTTTTGAACCAGTTCAAAAACGATGACCGTTAAACCAGCAGCAGGCCCACTGACCTGAAGTGGAGCCCCGGCAAGAAATCCGACTACAAGCCCCCCAACAATTCCAGTGAATAAACCGGCGGCCACCGGAACTCCTGAGGCGATTGCAATTCCCATGCAGAGTGGCAATGCTACGAGAAAGACAACGACGGATGACAGGAAATCCTGCCTGGGAGCAGAAAATAGTCCAACAGGTCTAGAGGGTTTCTTGTTTGTTTCGGTTGGATTGGTTTCCGGATTCATGCTTCAAAATCCTAATGGTCAAGATTGGAATAGATTAATTGAGGGGTCGTGCTTGCATAAGGAGACCTGATCAATGGCTGTACCATTTTTTGAATGACACCATGTAAACACCGTGGCGATTGACTTACGGTCTTTCATACCCCCCTGCATTTGCAACAAGTACTGCGCCAAAGGTGCAAGGTTTGTAGAGGGTAGGAATGCCAGTCGTAAGCTGCCATTGGACATGCTAGATAGAAGGGGGATGCCATTTCACCGACGTAAGATAGCGAAAGGGGAATTCTCTCACAATAGAACTACAGTTTTCAGTCGTCTTCCCACCATGAGTAGGCGGAACTTAGTGTCCGGAGGGCGGGCTGGGCTTGCAATCATGCCATTTGCGGCAAGCCTGCAAGCAGATCCTGCCTGGAGTCGACACGGGCGTGATGGACGGTTAGAAGCCACTTTTGTCGGCGACGGATGGTTGCTAGCCCGCATCTTTCATCCGTTCCTGCTCCGGCAGCCACATTGTCTCTGGCAATTTGGCCTTCCCTGGCCGCGATATGTTTCGACTTCGGATACTGCGGCCATAGCTGTGGTCGCCTCGACGTACTTAAGACACGCCTCCTGTTGAGAGCCTCCTATGCCTTGTCAGAAAATGACTTAGACTCCCTCGCGACGAATCTGGTCGAGCGCGATCTAACGGCCGCTGACTTTCAAGAAGCGGACGGCGGATCAGGGCGACCTGATTTTAGCCAACCCTTTCAATTCGGCTATTCTTTTTCAGGCGAATACTCTTCGACGGCTTTGGATGTAGACCTGCTGCTAGACAACATGACGGTAGAAATCACCACAGTCCCCGAGCCGACAAGTATCGGGTTAGGGCTATCACTGGGTGCCGCCTTTGTCTGGCATCGTTGGTTCCGGACGGACGACTAAAAAATTTCACCCGTCCTGCTGCGTTAAATGAAGTATAAAAAGGTTTCTCTGGGCGAGTACCCCGTGCGTTACTGTGCTACAGTCCCTACT
>CAWWCC010000077.1:0-12219 GCA_963935315.1 uncultured Planctomycetaceae bacterium
TGCTGCTGGTAGAGTTTTTTCTTAGAAAAGTTGTCGCATGTTGGCAGTCGTGATGCAAGTGTTTATGCCTGCGAGCTTTTGTGCCAGAAGTGGCAGTGTTTTGGAGATTTCCACCCTGTTCCCACCAGTTATAATGGCAACAAGATTTCAGTAGTGCGTTTTTCCTGGGCAGATTTCTTAGAACCGGTTCTAGACTTGATCAAGAATTACTTCCTGTAAAGCACCGTGGTGGCATGATATTACGGGTAGGAGATTGCTAGTTAAATGTTTGCCGCGTCTTTTCGAAACAAGTCTGTCGATACGGAGTTCACCAGAGCTTGGATTTTCACCCATCGTATAGCTTATAGGATGGTGTTGTTGCTCCTTGTCATGAGCCACACGGCGCTACTGCAAGCACAAGCAGAATCCATTCGTCAAGAATCTGGGATTCTCGATTTTAATCGTGATGTGCGGCCTTTGCTCTCAGAGAATTGTTTTCACTGCCACGGCCCCGATTCAAGCTCGCGCGAGGCCGATTTGCGTCTTGACGTTGAAGAAAGTGCAAAAGAAAACCGCGGGGATTACTCTGTTATCGTTCCGGGCAATCCTGCTGCCAGCGAACTTGTGAAGCGCGTGATGAGTGAAGATCCCGCAGAGCAGATGCCGCCCTTGGAGTCCGGCAAGATCTTGGATCAGGAAGAAAAGAAGCTCTTGCACGATTGGATCCGACAGGGAGCAAATTGGTCGATTGCCTGGGCCTATCAAAAACCCTCCCTTTCGCAAATCCCAACAATCGATTCAGACACCTGGTCCCGAAATTGGATCGATCGCTTTATCCTGCTCCGATTGCAGGAGGAACAAGTTGCACCTGCATCTGAAGCGGATAACATTACCTTGCTGCGTCGGCTGAGTTTTGATTTAACAGGATTGCCACCCACACCGGAAGAGATCGATCAGTTTGTTGCTGATAAAGAAGACCATGCTTACGAACGGCTGGTAGATCGTTTGCTTGACTCACCGCATTTTGGTGAGAGGATGGCAGTTTATTGGCTAGATTTGGTGCGTTTTGCAGACACCGTAGGGTATCACGGGGATCAACCCCATTCGATTTGGCCTTACCGTGACTATGTTATCTATGCCTTCAATCAAAACATGCCATTTGATCAATTCACAAGAGAGCAGCTTGCTGGTGATCTTTTGCCAGATGCCAGTGAGGATCAATTGATTGCAACGGGCTACAATCGCCTCTTGCAAACCTCACATGAAGGAGGAGTTCAACAAAAAGAATATCGTGCCATTTACATGGCTGACAGAGTGAGAAATATTTCGCAAGTTTGGATGGGTGCTACTATGGGATGTGCGCAATGCCACGACCATAAGTACGATCCCATTACGACACGCGACTTTTATTCCATGGGTGCTTTTTTTGCAGATATCGACGATGAAGCACACCTCAGCAATCCTTATAGTGAAGGTCTCAATGGGTTACCAACTATCCGGAATCCGGAAATGGAGGTCTTAGGAGCATCCCAGCGAAATGCGCTGGAACGCTACCAGGCTGAGCAGGCAGGCCTTGATAGAGAACACGATGGAACTCGCTACGAAGCTTTATCCGCTGAAATCAGTAAGATAGAGCAGTCCCGGACGAAAACAATGATTGTGCGTACATGTGAGCCGAGGCAGGTGCGTATATTGCCTCGTGGCAATTGGCTGGATGAAACGGGAGATCTTGTAAACCCGCAATTTCCCGCGTTCCTGGCGTTCGAAGCCTCTCGTGAAGGCAGGCTCACTCGTCTCGACCTGGCAAACTGGCTCGTGGATACCGAACAGGGAATTGGCGGTCAGACAGCCCGTGTGATGGTCAATCGGTTCTGGTATTTAATGTTTGGAAGAGGTATCGCCCCTGTGCTGGATGACTTTGGGGGACAGGGACAACCTCCTGAGCATCCGGAATTGCTTGATAATCTGACAATGGAATTCCTCAAAAGTGGTTGGGATGTGAAGCATATGTTGCGTCTGATTGTGCTGAGCAGCACCTATCGTCAAGCTTCCATCGCAACGGTGGGTATGCAGGAGCGTGACCCATATAACAAACTGTTTGCCAGGCAGTCGCGTTATCGAGTGCCGGCAGAAATGGTCCGCGATGCAGCGCTCCGTATCAGCGGTATGCTGAATGCTGGAATAGGAGGACCGAGCGTTAAGCCCTACCAGCCCGATGGTTATTATCGTCACTTGAATTTTCCGGTACGTAAGTATCAGCACGAGACAGACTCACAGCAGTGGAGACGCGGTCTCTATATTCATTGGCAACGTCAGTTTCTGCACCCGATGATGCGTGCTTTCGATGCTCCTTCCCGCGAGGAGTGCACCGCAATGCGTCCTCATTCCAATACGCCATTAGCGGCTCTCACGCTGTTAAATGATCCCACCTTTGTGGAAGCAGCACTTGGCTTTGCTCAGCGGGTATTGGTCTCTAATAAGCAAACAATGGCTGAAAAATTGGAGTTTGCCTATCGGCTCGCATTGTCACGGTTGCCTGACCAGGATGAAATTTCGTTATTGATGGCTGTTTATACTAAAAGTCACGATTACTACAAAAATAATCCTGCTGCAACAATAGAGGCTCTTTCGATTGGCAATTACCGGCATCAAGAAGGCTTGGATAAGACCGAGTTGGCTGCCTGGCAGATCGTGGCAAGAGTGATTTTAAATCTTAGCGAGACGACGACTCGTAACTAATTGAATTTGCCCTTTGCTGATTGATCGATGTATCACGGATAGAAAAGTGTCACAATAAGATATGCCAAAACACAATTCAGAATACTTGCAACAGGTTGCTTCAAGGCGCACTTTTCTCCAGCAAACAGGTGTCGGGCTGGGCTCCGTGGCGCTGTCGACATTATTGTTCCAAGAGGGGGTGCTGGGTTCGGGAGCCCCTAGTGGGCAAGGGGGCCTGCAGCTCCCCCACCATCAGCCCAAAGTGAAACGAGTCATCTTTCTGTGCATGGCAGGAGGGCCATCGCATTTAGAAACATTTGATCACAAGCCTAAATTGACCCAACTTAATGGTGAACCCATGCCTGCCTCGGTAACAGCCGGGCAGCCTATTGCGCAACTTCAGGGGCAGGACTTAAGAGTGCTTGGTCCCATCAGGAAGTTTGGTCAGTATGGAGAGAATGGCCAGACGATCAGCGATTTTTTGCCCTGGCATCAAAAAATAGCAGATGACATATGCATTCTAAAATCTGTGGTAACTGAGCAGATCAATCATGATCCGGCTCATACATTTATGAATACGGGCACTGCTATCAGTGGGCGGCCCTCGATGGGTGCGTGGGTCAACTACGGATTGGGATGTGAAACAAGTAGCCTTCCTGGTTTCATTGTGCTTACGAGTGTGGGTGGGCGAAACCCACAGCCAATTGCCTCCCGACAGTGGGGAGCCGGATTTTTGCCCAGTCGATTTCAAGGCGTTGAATTCAATTCCACGGGCGCGCCAGTGCATTATGTTGAGAGTCCAAGTGGAGTCCCCGGCCATCTCCAACACGAAGTTGTGCAAGCCGTAAAGAGACTCGACCATCTCCGTTATGGACAAGTGGGTAATCCGGAGTTATTGGCTCGCATTGCTGCATACGAAACGGCATTTCGTATGCAGAGTTCTGTGCCTGAATTGATTGATGTATCAGACGAACCACAGCACATTCTCGATCTCTACGGAGCGCAACCGGGTGACGGATCGTATGCATCGAATTGCCTGTTGGCAAGACGACTGGCCGAACGTGGGGTGCGATTTATTCATCTTTATCACCGGGGTTGGGACCATCATGGCGGTATTGATAAATACATGACCCAGTGCTGCGGACTAACGGATCAACCAACCTACGCATTGATTACGGATCTTAAGCAACGTGGTATGCTCGATGACACCTTGGTGGTCTGGGGTGGTGAATTTGGGCGTACGCCCATGTTTCAGAAAAAAGGAGAGCAAGGAGGGCGTGACCATCACATTGCCGGTTTTTCAATGTGGGTAGCCGGTGGTGGAATCCGCGGAGGTATTTCGGTGGGTAGCACGGATGAACTTGGCTATCATGCGGTCGAAAATAGAATCAATATTCGAGATCTTCACGCCACAATGCTCCATTTACTGGGACTTGATCACCACCGTTTTTCACTAAAATTCCAAGGCCTCGATATGAAGCTTACGGGGGTCGAGGAGGCCAGAGTAGTGCGTGAGGCCCTGATATAGAAAGGCACGTGACTTGATCACAGTAGCTTGTGGTTTACGGCAGCCAATGGAAAACATCCCGAAAGAGACACCAGCGGGGAGATTGTTTTTTTGTCCCTCCTCCTTCAACCCAAAAGCTGCGTAGCCGATCTAAGGAACCGTCCATGCGTTCGAAATCTAGCCAACGATCAAGAAATCGCAACAAGGTAAGATCTTGAGACCGTACTGCAATTCCTACCGGTCGTTGGACAATAGGCTGTGGCACGACGACCGTATGTTCGGGATACAGAACACTCCATGCTGAACCGTCTTCGGCAGCTATAATGAGTCCATCCAGTTGCTGGCTGTTGTCCTTAAAGAATGAGCTCAAGGAATCGATGACCACGATTTCAACATGAGGCAATTGGCGCCGTGCAGCAATGGCCAAATCATTGTACGCTACACCCAGCTTCAGGCCAGTTGGAATTTGGGGATCATCCCAATTAACAATCTCCTCTCGACGGTGATCGGCTAAAACGACTGCTAAAGTTGCCGTTTGGTAAGGATGCGTGAAACCGGCACGTAGTAATCGTTCGGGAGTAATGATTAATCCGCCTATGGCCAGGTCGATCTCTTTGGACTCCAGTTGCTTAATAACCGTATCGTTTTTATAGGGAACAAATTCCAGTTTTACTTGCAAGCGGACCGCCAGACGATGTATTAATTCGACATCCAGTCCAACCAGGTTTCCACGCGTATTGAAGTAAGAGTAGGGCAAATGATCCGGATTGTACCCGACTCGTAAAACCTTCTTTTGAATGATCCGTTCGAGGGTTGTTTCACTGTAGGGTGGCCTGTCGGGCAGTTGGCCGCGTGCATGGTAAAGGAGCACGTCGTCGTGTGGGGAACGTATCTCTAAGCCCAGAAACCGATCATCCAGGTTGTAATCGAGCGTTGTCGATGCCAGGTACCAGCGGCTGGCCAAACCCACACCCGCCAGGCAGATCAATAAGGAGACTGCACTAGCCAGTAGATGCCTCCATTGAATTCTTAAACGCCCATTCATTATTCTGGATACAACCAGGGTGAACACCATTAAGTGCAACACTCCGACCACGTCAGCCAGACGCATCGTGATAAAACCAGGCAAAATAAACAGTTGCAATAAGTCCTGTGGGAGCTGGTACTGATCAAGCAGGTAGGGGATTGTGATTAAAGGGCTGGCAAAGCTGGAGGCAGTCCCTGTGATTGCCATTGCCGCCGTTTGACTAGGGGTCAAACCTCGTCCTACATACCAGGCGACAAATGAGATAAAAACAAAAGCCAGCACTTTGCCCAGATGTGGAAAAGGGTATGCCATGGGAATCAGGACGCTGGCTGAAGTCTCATCGATCTCCGGAGCGGATTCCTGGTCATCATGCAACAGCGATTCACATTTTTCAACAATTTGCGGTAAAACTACAAACAGTTTTCCTGTTGCGATTGCCGTGAGCAATGGTTCTTGTGCAGCGCGGAGGACGTCACAGGAATCTTATGTTGTGATGGTTGATGTGGCTATTTCAGCAGTGGGTAGACCAATGGTTCAGTGCTCATAATACATGTTGGCTCCAGTTGTTCTTGGTAGCTATTTTTAAAGTCACCCTACAACCTTTTGTCTGTCCCTCCAGCTCTCTTGTCCCTACTCCCATAGGCTGCTCGATTGTGTATAATCGGGTTTATTTGCTTGAGGTTGTATGCTCGGAGGATTAAGAAATGACACGTGCTACTCGTAGAAAATTCATTAAGACTACGTCTGCATTGGGGGCATCTTTTTTGATTTCGGGGACGCGGGCATCGGGAAATATCCTGGGAGCCAATGAACGCGTACGGGTTGCGGTAGCCGGCTTGCATAGTCGCGGCGGCGCGCATATTCATGGTTGGAAAGAAGTCGAGAATGTCGAGATAGCCTATCTTGCTGATCCCGACACAAAGCAGGTTGACAGACGACTTGCTGAGGTGCCTGACAGCTGTCAGGGTATTGCTGACATTCGCACTGCTCTCGACGACAAGAACGTTGATGCCATATCTATAGCGACACCCAACCATTGGCATTCTCTTATGACAATTTGGGGTGCTCAAGCGGGTAAGCATGTCTACGTTGAAAAGCCACTTAGTCATGATATTGCTGAAGGGCGCGCTGCTGTTGCTGCCCAAGAAAAGTATGGTGTTGTCATTCAGCATGGCACACAGCGGCGCAGTGATGCTGGCATTGCAGGGCTGCACGAAGCAATTCATCGTGGAGATTTTCCAAAACTCAAAATCGCTTACGGCTATAGCTGCAAACCACGTAGAGGAATAGGCTTCGAAACTCCTTCACAGGCTCCTGAAAATCTGGATTGGGATCTGTGGAGAGGGCCAGCAGTCGTCGAAGAGTATCACAGCAATTTAGTCCACTATAACTGGCACTGGTTTTGGAGCACGGGGAACGGTGAGCTGAACAATCAGGGGACACATCAGCTTGATATTGCTCGTTGGGCAATTGACAAGGACCAGACGCACCCCGTCCGTGCCATGGCGATTGGCGGTAGATTTCAGTGGAAGGATCAGGGGGAGACCCCCAATACGCTGTTTGGCATAGCCGAGTATCCCAATGGACAGTGTGTTTTTTTTAATGTCCGCAATGTAGATTATCCAGGCTTCAAGCAAGAGGTGATCAACGAGTATTATCTCGAAGATGGCAGCAAGATCACAGGTGAAAGTCAATATGAAATAACGCGTCCTGGTAGTAAGCCTGAACGACTGGAAATAGAACCGGGAGATGTGACTCCTGGTGGACCTTGGAATAGCTTCATCGCGGCCGTGCGGGCCAATGATCCTAGTATGGTAAATGGAAATGTGGTGGATGCCCATTTCGGTAGTGTCATGGGACACTTAATTAATAATTCCTATCGTTTGGGTAAGCAGGTGCCATTCCATGCCAAATCCGGCAAGTTCGGTGATAATGCTGACGCAGCAGAACATTTCCAAAAACTCCACGCAATAATGCAAAATGATGTTGGTGTGCCCGTGGATGGATCCGTTTATACCGTTGGACCTTGGCTGACCTTTGATCCCAAAACAGAGACTCATACGGGTGCTTATGCGGATGAGGCCAATGCCTTATTGAAAAATGAAAATCGTAAGGGCTACGAAATTCCGTCACTGGAGAATATTTAGAACTGTTTTGGAGATAGCACGTGCTGAAACACCACCTGATTCACCCAGAAATAAACGCAATCCTGGCTGCTGCAGGACATCATGGTAAAGTGCTAATTGCTGATGGGAACTATCCAGCATCTTCAAAACTGGGACCCCATGCCAAGCTGGTGCATCTTAATTTGATGCCAGGCGTGCCAACCTGCGATCAGGTTCTGCAAGCTGTTTTGTCGGCGCTACCTGTTGAAATGGTGAACACGATGATGTACGAAACTGAAGGTCCTTATGCACTGCAAGAAGACCCTCCGGTCTGGGCAGATTTTCGAAAAACTCTCAAAGGGGCCGCTGTCGCTTTAGAACTCGAACCGATTGACAAATGGGCCTTCTATGAAGCAGTCGCAACGCCGGATCACATTCTTACTATCCAGACTGCCGACCAACAACTGTTTGCCAATATTCTCTTAACCATTGGTGTTCGGATGGATTAAGAGGAGTGGGCTGTGTGCTTAGCTAATAGACGATATGTGTGTTGCCACCACATGAAAGGGCCAGGTCACTCGAGACTTCGGCTTCGAATCTGCACGTAAGAGCCTGGGAGTCGGTCTGCAAGTCAAATTGCGGAATTCTTGCGTTTTCTATAGAGCCAGTCTTGATGAGTTTGTGCGGACGGATCTAATATTAGTCTATTGTCATGTTGATGGGATGCAATGTTTTAGCCGGTATTCGGCTGAAGTGAGAGAACTGCTTTCTGGTGGGGGAATGGGTTCGCTGGTTAAGACCTCAGTAGGGAGACTTTCTTAAGTTGTAGGTTGGCTAGCCAATTCAGTACACACTACAAACGAGCCTACAGCAGATAGGGTGAAAAGAGTTTATTTCCAGGTGTTCTTTTGCTAGTGTCTCTTGCTTGGTATTTCTGGTTTGAACCATTTTAGGGAGTTGAGAATTTATGCGACTTGTTATTGCCATGTTGTCACATCTTTTTTACTTTGGGAAGTTTTGTTTAAGGTTCATCATATGGGTAGGTTGTCTTAGTGGCTTGCTGTCTGCAACCCAGGATTGCAGGGCAAGTGATCGTGTCGTCTATAGCGGATCCGATGGTGCACAGAATGGCAAGCATGTGGTTCTGTTAACGGGGGACGAAGAATATCGTAGTGAAGAAGGATTGGTGCAGCTCGCCAAAATATTGTCTTTCCAACACGGATTTCGCACGACGGTTCTTTTTGCAATCGATCCCAAAGATGGCACGATCAATCCTGGTGTTAACAATTCTCTGCCTGGCGCTGAGGCACTTGCTTCCGCAGATGCAATAGTTTTAGGGCTTCGATTTAGGCACTACTCTGATGAGGTGATGCAATCTTTCGTCGAAGCCTACCTGGCTGGCAAACCGATTGTCGCTGTGCGTACTAGTACACATGCTTTCAAGTATCCGCCGGATTCTAAATCTAAATACGCTCGATATTCCTTTAACAGCAAGGAATGGCCGGGTGGGTTTGGCCGTCAGGTACTCGGCGAGACCTGGGTCGACCACTGGGGAACAAACCACCAAGAAGCAACACGCGGTATCCCTGTAGAAGAAGCCAGGCATCATCCGCTCTTGCGCGGAGTTGGGAAGATGTTTGTTCCTACAGGTGCGTATAAGGTCAATCCAATGTCCGATTCGACTATTCTGGTAAGAGGGCAAGTGCTTGCGGGTACGACTCCCGGCGCATTACCACTTCCAGAAAAGAACGACCCCATGCAGCCCGTAGCCTGGTCGCGCCTGCATCGGAATGAAGCGGGAAAAACCAATCGAGTGCTTTGCACCACGATGGGGGCTGCAACCGACCTGTTAGATGAGAATCTGCGCCGGTTGCTCGTCAATGGCGTCTATTGGGGATTGGATATGGAAGTTCCCCAGCGAGCCGAGGTTCGTATCATAGGCAACTATCAGCCTACCGACTACGGCTTCAAGGCTTTTCGCAAAGGTGTGAAGCCTTCGGATCTGGCTATGTCTCTGGAGTAGGCAACTCTGGAAAACTCTGGAACAGGCGACCACAGAACAGGCGAATAGAAAACCTACATTGCTTGCGGAGTGGTCTGATCCGGATATCAATCCACTGGGATTAGCGACAGATTTCAGGCAATGATTTGGGTATTCTTTCGAGGTGAGCTCCATGCTGCTCTTGAATTGCTGGGGCGCATTTGCCTGCGCACTTTATGCAATAGCACATCCGCTTCATGCATTGACTTCCAAGTGAATGGCGGGCATATTGGTTTCGGATATAGATGGCCTGCAGGGCTTGATTGTCCTTGTTCTTGCAGACGTGATTCGTGGTGACATTTGATTTTCCAGATATCTGCACGGTTGATTTGCAGAGGTTATTTTTCTCAGGAAGGACATGCGTGCAATGAGTACTGCAACGCTTGCCAGTCGGGCCCTGGACCAAGGGCAGGGTGTTTTACGGTTAACTCCCACCTGGGTGCCTCGTTCGTTTTGTATTCCCGGTCGAAGAATAAAGCTCCATCCGGATGACTATTACGCGCTAGGTTCCAATCGAGGTGGTATCGACGAGCGATGGTTCTCGTCAACGACCCCGGCAGACAATGGGCCGTTGACCAGTTCCAACGAGGGGCTGAGTCACATCGTCGTTGAAGATGCCGGCAGTGCCGAGTTGTTTCTCTTGCGTGACGCAGTAGAGCAACTCAAAGGACAATTGATCGGCGAGGACTTGTGGAATTCCCATCAGGCCTGGCCCATGTATTCCAAATTTTTTGACAATCAAGGCGCGCTACCTTTCCACATCCATCACAATGACGAATACGCAGCACGCGTGAATGCTTCCGGAAAACCAGAGTCCTATTATTTTCCTCCACAGGTGAATAACCATGGCGGGGATTTTCCTTACACATTTTTTGGATTGCAACCGGGAGTTACCAAAGAGCAGGTCCGAGATGCACTCATGCGTTTTAATGATGGTGATAACCGCATTACGGATTTATCGGCTGCGCACTGTCTGACTCCTGGGACTGGCTGGGACGTACCTCCTGGGATACTACATGCTCCAGGTAGTCTATGTACGTACGAACCGCAGAAGGCCTCAGACGTTTTTGCGATGTACGAATCGGTTTCACACGACAAAGTTATCCCAGAAGAACTGCTTTGGAAGGACATGCCGGCAGAAGAAAAGGGCAATTATGACTATTTAATCGAAGTGATCGACTGGGAGCTAAACGTCGACTCTGATTTTAAGGAGAATCACTTTATGGCACCGATTCCTGTAGATGCCATGGAGCAGATGCAGGCAGCTGGCTATGAAGAAAAATGGGTATGCTATCGGAGCGAGGCTTACAGTGCTAAAGAATTGACGATTCTTCCTGGGGCATCCGTCACCATCAAAGATCGAGGTGCCTATGGTCTGATTGTGCTGCAAGGTCATGGTAAATTGGGTGTATGGGATATCGAAACACCTGCGTTGATCCGCTACGGCCAATTGACGCATGACGAATACTTTGTTTCTGCATCCGCTGCTCAGGAGGGTGTTGCCATCAGTAATCCAAGCAAAACAGATCCCATTGTTATGCTCAAGCACTTTGGGCCTGGGACCAATCCTGTTTTGGCTTAGCCAGACGGTCGTTGTCTATCCGTGTTTTATGAAGTGGAGTTGCCATGAGCACAGAATCCAATCAATCACTCAAGCTGCACAACGCAGCCTGGCCGGGTTTAGTTGGGAAGGGAGAGGATGGCGAGCCTCCAATCGATTTGGATACACTCTTGGACCTGACGGCCAATGCCGACGTTGGTGGCATTCGATTTGACGGTATCGATTTATTTCTGTTCGACCCCCATGTGGATATTGATTCTACTCAGGACGATATTCGAGCTTTGGCCGATAGGGTGGCCCGCAGAGGTCTGGTGGTCGGCACCGTAGTGGCGCCCGTTTGGCCTCCCACGGGGGGAGGATCGGCCATGGGATCGTCAGAAGAACGCGACCTTTTCTTAAAGCAAGTTAAAAAGGCCTGTACCATTGCTTCCGAGCTCAGGGAGCTAGGAGTGAGACCCTACGGATCGATCCGCATTGATTCGGCCTGTGACCCCGGAAGCTGGGCTGAGGATCCCGAGAAAAACCAGAAGATCATAGCTGACACTTTCGGGCGGGCTTGCGACATTGCCGAAGATCACGGCGAACGGCTGGCAGCTGAAGGAGAGATATGCTGGGGCGGAATGCACAGTTGGCGTTACATGGTTGAATTACTTGAATTAGTCGATCGTCCGCAAACCTTAGGTTTTCAGGCGGACATGGCGCACACGCTTCTGTATTTGCTTGGGTATAATGCTCCAGAGCATGCCCTGGTCGACGAAGGGTTTGATTGGTCCGATAAGGACACCTTTGCCAAGCAGTACAAAATACTCACCGATGCGTTGCGCCCATGGACAATAGATTTTCATGTTGCACAAAACGACGCGACCGTTTTTGGCTCGGGGTCCCACGACAAAACGGGTAGGCATTGTCTGCCAGACGACCCTCAGGGCAAACTCAACATTCCAGAAGCTGCGGGCTACTGGCTACGCGACGAGTCAGGAGAGTTGACCAACTCCTGCGAACATCTGTGCTGGGATGGTTGCATGTTTTCTAACGAAGTCATGCTCAATCCAGAGACTTGGAATAAAATCCTGGCCAGTATGATTGCTGTTCGCTCAGCCCATGGCATGACTCCGGTAAGTTAATCGATCCTGAAGGTCCCCTTTTTTATCTTCAGTGCTGTTGTTGTGGGAAAGGGGAGATAGGGTTTGCGTCTGTGCTGCTAAAATTGTTGGGTTTGGTGATTAGCATTTGATGAATGGATCAATTCCCTGATACACAATTCCGAGGAGTATCTGTAGT
>CAWWCC010000078.1:0-12032 GCA_963935315.1 uncultured Planctomycetaceae bacterium
TCAATGGGCGTTGCTTTTGGTGGGTGAATGCCCGCGCCCAGTTTTCGCAGATTGTCGAAAAGCGACTCTTCACCACCTAGTCGGCTGGCGATGACACAAAAGGTTACGATCCCCAAAACCATAAAGACAATCGTCTGAAAAGCATTGGCCCAAGCAGTACCACGCATTCCACCAAAGAACACATAGCAAAGTACAACACCACATATTAACAACGCACCAATTTCCCGTGGCACTCCACCTTTGGTATTTGCAAAAAACTCTGGAAAAGCTCCAGGGGAAGGAACACCACCCGCCACAGCCGGAGGACCAGCGGCAGTCATCGTTTCTACAACTCCGCCAGCTGCATACACACCAAGCAATAGATAGGGAATGACAAGACCTACCAGAATAGGAAAGAGCAACAGACCGATCCTGTCACTCTCCAGCCGATCCCGAAAAAACTGGATTTGTGTCGTGTATCCATATTTTTTTCCCCAAGACCATAGCTTGATACCGATCACAAAAAAACAAAGTGAATGAATAATTCCACTTGATGAAGCCAACATCCCATAGACACCAATGCCTTCTTTAAAAGCTTCGCCCGATGAACCAACCAGGGCAAATGCAGTCATGGTGGTCCCAAATATGGACATCAATAGCAGGAATGGTCCAATTGAGTGGCTAGCAAGTTGGTAGTCGCTTTTCGTTCCGGTAAACAGACGGCTGGCAAAAAATCCGAGTCCTAAGAGCAAACCCAGATAAGCCAGGATGATCCAAAATTGAATCATTGTCTCTCCTCCGCAGTTGGCGAACAAACGTCACCCGTTAACTCTGCGGATTCTTGTACTATCTCGACGGGCCAAAAAAACTTTACTGCCAGCCACCAGACGACCCCTGCAGCAAGAGAGATACCCGCATGGTAAAACAACCCCAGTGGCATAAAACCTAAGACCCTCTGGTCGTTCGTCCAAAGCCAATTGTCTTGATGCAAAACTAGCAGCAGCAAAACTAATACAATGAGGGGTCGTGGCATGTATTCGCGTAGTATGGGTGGGTATGTAAGGAGAGAGCTTAAGCTGCTGCTTGAATGGGAACGAGCCTGCCTCAGCTCGTGTATCACTATTCTTATATCAACTTATATTCGCTATCAGGTCCGCGTATTTGTAGCCGCAGAGGCAATCCCAATTCTGCCTAAATGGGACAGTAAGTGAACCGCTTCGTGACGAAACGGATGCATCTCCATGCGGACGGTCTCATTCTACACCGTTGGCCATGATTTCTGAAGTCACTACTCTACGGATACTATGCTCCCCTTTTCGCAGCAAGCCACGGTTCCAAATCTTGGAAAATATCCTGCGTGGGTCCATCAAATATCCTGCCGATCAAGAGATCCACAAGCTCATTGTGGTGTTGAGGATATTCTTCGAGAAACTTGCCAACTCGAAATTCGCCAGAGTAAAAAGCATAGACCAATTTGCGAATGCGTCCGGTTTGATGTGTAAAATTGGGAATCCAACTCCCCAATGTCCTGGCAGAAACATCACCGCACTGTAGACCAGCGATCACACAGTCGGCAGCTAATTGGGAAGATTTTAAAGCGAAATACACGCCCGAAGAATAGATGGGGTCGATAAAGCCCCATGCATCGCCTGTAAGCACCCACCCATCACCCGCAGAACGCTCGGTTGTATAAGAGAATTCTTTGGCGACCTGGATTTCACCTGCAGGCTGTGCCTTGGCCAACCAGTTTTGGAGCGTTGCGCATCGTTTCTGCTCTTCCGCAAATACCTTTGCTGGAATGCCCCGACCCTTAAGCAGATAGTCGCGATCGCCCACCACGCCAACGCTGACAATATTTTCGGATTGAGGAATGTACCAGAACCATGAATTCTTACTCGCAGTGTGTAGGATGGCCGTTTTGACACCGCCTCCCTCTTCATCTCGCGTTGCATTGCGAAAATAACTCCAGATAGCCGCCTTGCGAAGGTCCGGGTTCAACCTTCGCAAACCAAGTTTTGATGCAATGAATGTCTGTTGGCCAGTCGCATCGATAACAACATTGGCTTGAACATCAAGCATCGTACCGTCTGCAGATTGCAGCTGGACTCCCGTGGCTTGATCGTCTTGCAAAAAAACATCCAAGACACGGGTATTCTCACAACAAACGGCTCCTTTGGAGCTTGCATTGTCAAACAGCATCTTATCAAACTCTGCACGATTGACATGCCAGGTTTGGCTACTCTCGCGATCGTCGTGGGAACGAAAAAAAAACGGGGCCGATTCTTTTCCTGTCGAGTTGACAAATTGAACGCCAACCTTCTTGGGATAGGAGCTATTGCGAAGCTGATCAAGAACCCCCAGTCGCTCAAAAACCCAATAGGTTTCGGGCATCAGTGACTCACCCACATGAGGCCGAGGATGCTTATGGCGTTCAATCAAAAGCGTTTTAATACCAGCCTCAGCTACTAATGCAGCTGCAGTGGACCCTGCCGGGCCACCTCCCATTACCACGCAGTCGTATTGTGTATCTATTGAATTCAAAAGAATATACTGACTCTGGAAATATTTACCTTGATTAGTATCCGTGTTATGCCGTCACAATTTCCAGCAATTCAACCGCCGGTTTATCTGCCACCAGTATTCTAGCAGTACGTCCATAGATGGCACCCTCTTTTTCGTATTGCAAGTACAACCGCAATTCGGGACTTGGATTTATCTTCCAGAGTTGGCAAAGTTCAACCGTGCGCATCAAATGATGGCGAATCATGATTCGCCCTAAGGGCAGTGCCTGCGATTGAATCTCTAACTTCACAATTTCGGGAAGATCCTTCAAATCGACCCGCATGATACCAAACTGGACAGGATGATTGTCACGCTGCAGTTTTAAAACTATCTTACGCGTGTACATGCTACCTTGGTACTTTTCGTCCAAAACACGGACATCGACTAAGCTATTGTGCCAGGCTTCAACCGTGACAGTCATGTGATCGTCATGCGCCAGTAGCGACTGGTAGGCTTCTGGCAATTCAGTTACTTCGATAGCTTTGAAGCTTCCTAGTTGATCGAGTGAAGGAAAAAAATGCCCGACTAAAGAAGAAAGAATATTCGGCATGGCCAGGAAATCGGCTTCATGGGGGGAGGGATGGTACCGTAATATTTTACTGTCTTCGAATCATCTTACTCTTACGACTCGAGACTCTCAACTTGCACCGTATCAGGCTCCGTCTCAGGAATCGTCGGAATGACTACCTCAAGCTCGCCTGCAGCAGGTCGATCGAGGACTGTATCAATCAGGTAATACAGCAAACGGCGGAGACTATCGGGCTGGATCTCATCGACAATCCGCTCAGCCCTTTCTTGATACTTATCCACCAACTGGTTTGCTTTCTCGAACACACCTGCATCCCGATAGAGTTGCCCAACACGCACAACGCGTTTAGCAGGATCTGAGTCGGAACTGATTAACTGCATCAATTCTTCACGGCCCGATGGAGGAAGCGACTCCAGCGCTAGAGCCCAGAGTAGCGTGGGTCGTCCACCCAAGGTATCGAGTCCTGCCGACATCTTGTTATCCTGATCGCCCTGCCAGTCTTTCAAATCGTTCAGAATTTGAAATGCGACACCCAAGTGCTTGGCAAACTGTTTGAGGGGCGCTTCGATCGCACCGACTGGTGCCGCACAGCGCAATCCACAAAGCAAAGCTGCTTCGAAAGCAGGAGCCGTTTTCAGGGCATAAATTTTGAGTGCATCGAGCGGGGCTAGCTGCTTGTCCAAGGCGTCACGCCACATCAACTCAGCCCCTTGACCTTCACTTAGTCGCAAATGTGCCGAAGCAAGTTGATCAAGGATTTCACCTGCTACATCTGGGCCCAGGGTTGCCATATCACGGCTCACGAGCCGATACCCCAGGCCAATCATATAGTCGCCAACATTGATCGCTGTTGGGAGCCCATAGGCACGGTGCAAAGCGGGAACTCCGTAGCGAAAATCATCATTGTCCTCGATATCGTCATGTACTAGTGAGGCTTTATGAAAAGTTTCGATCGAAAGTGCAACACGTTTGACAGCATCTGGTACTTGCTTTAGATGTTTTTCACCGTCGGCACCGGCGCCTTGACCACCCTGCATAGCATCGTAAGCAGCTAAAGTAATGAACGGCCTTGAGTATTTGCCGCCCTGCGCAATGAATTCTCGCGCAATCGACTCCGTCGCAGCGATTGGGTCTTTATGCTTTGATCGGCGAACAGAATTCGTTTGTACATCTTCTGCTGACGATAATATCTCTCCTTGATTCGACAGAGAGCCTGTCCCGTTTTTGTCCTGCTCCACTTCGTTGCTGTTCGTTCTCAAACGTGGAATGAGTCGGTTAAGCTCCTCAGGCTCAAACAATTGGCGAGCAGATCGCAGCAGGTGTAAATAAGTTGGTGTATGCGCAATTGGCTCTTGTTGCCGCACATGAATCATCTCTTGCACCCAGTCTTCATCGACGGACGTATTTCGACAATCACTCGAGAGGAGGGGAACAGCCATCGAAGGCACACCGGCCAGCAACACTTTGTCGATTGCTTTTTCTAATACGTTCAAGCATGCAACTCCGACAATCGCATCAACATAACCGCTGATGATAATCTTCATCACGATCGGCGATCCCTCAGCCACCAACACTTTGTAACCCATATCTTCAGCTTGGGTCCGAAAGTCAGCAATACTGCAAGCTCCACATTGCTTACAATCCAAGCCGAACTGATCGTAATCCGCTGGACAACCTTCTGCATGTTTGAGGCAATGTGGCAGAAGAAGTAGACGTCGGTGAGGCGGCACGGCAGCAACCTGCTCACGCCAGAATTCCGATGAAAGCATCACCATGATCCAGCCTAGATAACCTTCTGGCTGCCCATGCTTAATAAGCAATTCTCGGGCAATGGCTTCCAACTCATCCTTCGACAAGTGGCAGCCACGATCCATCTGCAAAACGGTTTGCTGGCAAAGCCGTCGTAATTGCTCGCGGCTATCACGCGTAGGGGGGACATCCTTGAGATGAGCCGTACGTCGACGTCCCCCATGTCGTGACTCCTTGTTGCGTTGGCCTCCCTTATGCCGACTGTCTTTACTCAGGCCATTCTCATTACGCATTGCCTCGTGAGAAGCCGATCCCGCTCCTTTGGCATTCTGTGAGGAGCGATCTCCCTCACTTTTCGGAATCTTGCCATCCAGGGCACTCTTTGAAGTTTCAGTTTGAATGCTCGTCACGTGCTGCTCCTCGCCACCTTGTCAATCTACTCCATCATCATCTACTCCGTCGCCTCTATTCCATTGTAGAGCGGAGTCGGTTCAACACACAGCACCCACTGCAACGGCTCTCAAAGCCTTACAGGCACGTGCTAAAGCACGTGTCGCAAAAATCTGTGGATACAATCGCTCATAGTACCATAATTTGGCAAAGTAAAAACCGATGGGCGCGGGTTCTTTCCAACGATTGCATTCCACCGCCTCGATCAGCCACAATATACCTAAATCCAGGCTCTTGGAGAGATCCACAGAATGTTTTCGATAGGGAATGAGCGCTTCAACGGCCAAGGCTGTTTCTTCGACTGTACTTATGGCCATGTCGTTTTCTGATGATCCATCAACGGGGCCCCAGCCTCCGTCGGCACGCTGTGCGCTCACCATCCACCGCAGGCCACGTTGGGTCATCTTTTCTTTATCCAACCGTAGCGCATCACACATAAGCAATACTTTAGCCGTTCCATAGACGGGATTGATCTCATCTGGATGATGCTGATTGCCAAACCAGAGTGGATTCCAACTACCGTCAGCTTGTTGCTTGGCCCCAAGGAATTTCAGTCCTAACTTTTGGGCTACTTCAAGTCGGCTGGCGAATTGAACATTTGTAGTATCAATATTGAGTAAGTCTCGCCAGTCGTGCAATGCATGCAGAACATGCGCAGAGATGTCGCAACTACTCCGATCGAATGGCAACCTGCCCCAACCGCGGCAGAAAGTTGGCCAACCACCATCTTTATTTTGTAGTTCCAGTAGCCAATGCATTCCCAAGCGTGCTGCCCGCTTGATCTCCGCAAGATTATCTTCCGGACAACTACGATACCTAGTGGCCAAAGCGATGAGGGCTGCCGCGGTATCATCAGCGTCCGGCCACCCCCCTGAAAGATTGGTCCACGCCCAACCGCCAGCCGCAGCCCCGGTGAGCGGGTGACGCTCTTGGTATTGGCAATCCAATAACCACGCGTAGGAATCAGAATGGTCCTCATCGTCTGTGCCAAGCTCTAAAGCTGTCAGTGCCTGGGATGTGTTCCATGTCGCCAGATTGGTATCTATGGGCCAGCTGCCGTCTTCGCGAACCGAAGCCAGTAAGAATTCTACACCTCGCCTAACTACGATATGCTCCGATAATCCTATACTTGCTAAACTCATTACAACAAAACTGGTCAATGGGGTCGCTTCTAAATAACCGCCACTAGCAGGTTGCATTTGTTCGAGTATTTTCAAGCTGCGTTTAAGCGCTGCAGACCGAATCCATCGAACCAACGGATTGCGCGGAGGGGCATGGTGAAATTTTGCCTGGCCTACCGCAACGAGTGCTGGGATCGCGTAACTCACCACTGGCAAATTCAGGCGATTGTAAAAACGCTGTGGGACACATGCTAATTCAAAGGGCAATGAAGATACTTTGCGCCATGGCAACATGTCAGCCAGCGCACAATTCGTCAAGATAGGAGTCGCAAATGTCTTGTCTCCTTCGTAACGCTGCTTGAGTGCCGTCAGACCACCTTGCGATTCGACAAATGCTTCCGCTTGTTCTAGTAATCCCGTAAATTTAGCTGGGACACCGGTTAAATGAAACGCAGCCTGTACCAACATCGTAGTCGCAATATTCGACAGGCTACGATCTGTATCTCCCCAACCACCATCGTCGTTTTGCTGTTCGGCCAGCCAATGCAGCGATTGAACAATTTGCTCACTCAAATCTCCACGAAAAATCTCGTCAACGTGCGAAGGTTCTACTCCGGGGGTGTAGGCGGGCAAACCACCATTCGTACCACTCTGTTCTGCCAACACCAGCGCACTAATGGCCGTGGCCGTCGATAAGGGTGAACTTGAAAGCTCGCCGGTCCAATGAGAAGCCGAATTCCGTTCGGCCAGCAGTGCCTTGTGCGCAGTTTGGTGAGCGGCAGCTAGCCGGTCACGATCCGCATGAAGAGTCATGTGAGCCGAAAGGCTCCGGGGTGGGTAAAACTTACCAGCACGAATTGCTGTGGAATTAATTATATTCTTGGCAACAGGGACTGTCGAGGGTCGCCAAATGCTTGAAACCATGCTAATTCGCCAGGAAAATTCATCGGGACCAGTCCTCGGATCCCTACAGCGAACCCAGGTATTCCATTCCTCCAGCCAATTGTTTTTTAGAAGCCAACCACAAGCTAGTTGCAGCTACCAGAAACGGGCATAATATGGGCAAGTTGAGTATGAATGGTCTCCAGAATCCAAGCTGTGTCTTTCATGTACCTACGTTATACAAAACGACTTCTAACCGAAACCGACAAACGTCTGCTGTGGAAACTGGCATACAATTTTGCATTCAAAGGGATGCGTGCAATTCGGCAGCATAAAAAGCGTTTAGCACGCGGTGATTTCTTTCCCCCCTTTCTCTATATTTCGATCATTAACAGCTGCAACTTACGTTGCCAAGGCTGTTGGGTTGATGTGACGGCTAAGCAGGAAAAAATCGAAGTTGAAGCGTTGTCACGCGTGATAAGCGAAGCAAATGCACAAGGCAATTATTTCTTTGGCATTGTTGGCGGCGAGCCATTCATGCATGCTGACATTTTAGAAATATTTCGCCGTCATCCCGATTGTTACTTTCAGGTATTCACGAATGGCCATTTTATTACCAATGAGATCGCCAGCGAACTGCGCAAGTGTGGCAATGTTACCCCACTTATAAGTGTTGAGGGCACTGAAATTGTCAGTGACGAGCGTCGTGGTGGTCAGGAAGTCCTCAACAAAACAATGCAGGGGATTCGAAACTGCACAAAGCACAACATAATCACCGGAGTATGCACGAGTGTTTGCAAAACGAATCTCAACGATCTGGTCAATGAATCCTGGGTAGATCGCTTGATTGATCTGGGCGCCTTGTATATGTGGTACCATACCTACCGGCCCATGGGTCCCGATGCTTCGCCCGAGTTAGCGCTATCTCCTGAAGAACAGTTGCGGATTCGCAATTTCGTTGTTGATATGCGTGTCAAGAAACCAATTGGCATCATCGATGCCTACTACGATGCTGAGGGCAAAGCACTCTGCCCGGCGGCAACCGGTTTTACGCATCATATCTCACCCTGGGGCGATATCGAACCTTGCCCCATTGTGCAATTTGCCAAGGAATCGATCTACGACGAAAAGCCTTTGGCCGAAACATTTAATAATTCACAATTTCTCAGCGATTTCCGCCAACTGGCCGCCTCGCATACCCGCGGGTGCATCGTGCTGGAACGACCCGACCTTTTGCACGAACTTACCGTTCTCCACAGTGCTAAAGATACCACTGCACGCAATTCGGCGGTGCAGGAATTGCAGTCCATGACGCTGCGTCCATCTCAGTACAATCCGGCTCACGAAGTCCCCGAAAAGAGCTTTGCCTACCGATTTGCCAAACGGCATTTCTTTTCGGATTTTGGTGCCTACAACAACCCGCAGAATCCGCTAGAAAACGCGTGAATTGCACGCCAAAGAGGTCCGTTTTTTCGCCGGCACTAATCGGTAGCCTCAAGAATTTTTTCTGGCGATAAGGGATGGAACCCCGCCAGTTTCAAAAGCTTGAGACATGTCCTTCGGCGCTGTTGCAAACTACCGATTCTATTCAGCAAACAAGTGTGAAAGCGAATCCCATTCATTCATCCGATAGTGCACCTGCAGCCATCTCTTTCTTGGCAAATATTTCACATGGTATGAAGAGAGCCTGTCTGCCAAAAGGTCAAGCGATTGGCTCAAAAATTAATAAAAGAAAAACTTCACAATGCAGTTTTTCTGCAGTATTAAAAGGAAAATATTTTTTCATGAACCAACACGATCAATGGCCCGTAGGGTAATTACAACACTTCCTCGGGGCAGACGAGGAGCGAAGAAATGCCTATTGATCAGGTTAAAAAATCTGTAGCCAAAGCAACCAGAAAAATTCGCAGTCATTGGAGCCGCGACGAGGCCGAACTCCGACACTTGATGGCCGAGCGCATGCAGGACCAATTGTTGTCTCAACTGAGATATCAACCTGCTACGGTTGTGAAAAAATAATGGAGAAAGAAAAGTTCTCCTCAAGAAGCTAAGATACGTCCCTCCCCTAGTGAATACGTCGTAGGCGTTTCACTGACAATACCCGGGGCCACCGCTCAGCGGTGGCCCTGTGGTTGTTGAATCCGATGTAGATCGTTCTGATAGAAACGCATTCGGGTGCGTCAACTTGTTCTTCGCCGCTAGCATGGAGAGCCCATGTGATTGTGGCGAGCCCACCGTAGAGACCGAAGACTTTTACCTGACGTAGAGAAGGCTTGCCAGCCTGGTAAAGTTCAAGTCGTTTACGATACTTCTTATTCTTGGAACTCCATGGGATGGCCCGCTGTTCCGCTTGATAGCAGCAGAAAAGTCTCCCACGGAGGCATGTGCAGCAGCCAATGTATCCAAAGGTTCGGCAAGACTTGGAGAGTCCTCCCCTATCTGTTGACGCCGACATTGCCGAATATGTCATGTTCTGAGATAATTCGCGACTATCAATTTTTCAAGACTTGACTTACGAAGTCCAACCCACAGCAACCTGCCAAGATTTGCCTGCCTCGACTAGCCTGCCACTACTAGCCTGCCACCATGCCCATGCCTGACGTTACCGAACAATTAGAGCAGATTCTCGAGGAGCGAATTCTAGTCCTCGATGGGGCAACCGGAACACAGATACAGGCCCTGGGACTCGATGAAGCAGCAATTCGGGGCGAGCGGTTTGCGGGCCACGATAAAGATCTGAAAAACTTTGCTGATATCCTCTGCCTCACACGACCCGATGACATGACGGCCATTCACGGTCGCTATCTGCAAGCAGGCGCCGATATCATCGAAACGAACACCTTTGGGGCCAGTCCTCTAGGCATGGACGAGTTTAACTTGCCGAGGGGACTCGTCGACGAAATCAACCTGGCGGCTGTTCGCTGTGCTCGCACTGCCTGTGAGGATTTTGTCGAAAAAAATCCTGGCCGTCCTCGCTTTGTCGCAGGGTCGATTGGCCCCACAACCAAACAAACGGCAATCAGTACTTCGGTCGAAGATGCCAGCTTTCGAGCAGTGACATTCCAAGAGATGGCCGAATCCTACTACGCCCAGGTCAAGTCGCTGGTGGAAGCAGGCGTTGATATCCTGATGCCCGAAACGGCAATCGACACACTCAACCTCAAGGCCTGTTTGTTTGCAATCCAGAAATACTTCGATCAGACAGGAAGCCGCATCCCGGTCATGGTCTCAGCCACCTTCGATACGGGTGGCGGAAC
Organism: uncultured Planctomycetaceae bacterium; assembly: GCA_963935315.1. Classification (GTDB taxonomy): domain Bacteria; phylum Planctomycetota; class Planctomycetia; order Pirellulales; family Lacipirellulaceae; genus Bythopirellula. The sequence continues at coordinate 10,530 of CAWWCC010000078.1, forward strand.
TTTTGTCTCAGGGCAAACGGTAGAGGCTTTCTGGCATGCGGTCTCGCATTTTCCAATGCTTTCTGTGGGCATGAATTGCGCGTTGGGTCCCGACGTGATGCGACCACATATCGAACTGCTACAAAAAACGGCGACAACCTACATTAGCTGTCATCCGAATGCCGGCTTGCCCAACGAAATGGGTCAATACGATTTGGGTCCTGCGGATATGTCGGCGATGGTAGGTGAATATGCCGATAATGGCTGGCTCAACATTGTGGGAGGATGCTGTGGCACCTGTCCAGAACATATTGCTGCCATAGCATCGCGAGTAGAGGGCATCCGGCCCCACCAGCGCACTACGGTCGCCCCACTCCTCAGGCTTAGCGGGACCCAACCGATGACTCTCCGCCCTGAGAGTAATTTCCTGATGATTGGCGAGCGAACCAATGTAACAGGATCGCGAAAGTTTGCTCGTCTTATCAAAGAAGAAGATTTTGAGGCGGCTGTCGAAATTGCTCGTGGGCAAGTCGAAGGGGGTGCCAATGTTATCGATATCAATATGGACGAAGGACTACTCGACAGTGAAGCAGTCATGACCAAATACTTACGGCTGATTGCGGGTGAGACCGATATATCTGCTGTACCCGTCATGATCGATAGTAGTAAATGGTCGGTACTGGAAGCAGGCTTGCAGGCAGTCCAGGGGAAGGCCATTGTCAATTCAATCAGCCTCAAAGATGGCGAAGAAGAGTTCGTACGTCGGGCCAAACTGTGCCGTCAGTACGGTGCAGCCATCGTCGTGATGGCCTTCGACGAAGAAGGGCAAGCCGCAACTGAAAGTGAAAAAGTTCGGATTTGCCAGCGTGCCTACCAGGTACTTACCGAACGCGTTGATTTTCCGTCGGAAGATATCATATTTGATCCCAACATTCTCACCGTAGCAACAGGCATCGAAGAGCACAACAACTACGCAGTCGACTTCATTGAGGCCACCCGTCAAATCAAAGCGACTTGCCCGGGAGTGCATGTTTCGGGGGGAGTGTCCAATATATCGTTTTCATTTCGTGGCAATAATGCCGTGCGTGAAGCGATGCACTCGGCGTTTTTATACCATGCCACCCAGGCCGGACTCGACATGGGGATTGTCAACGCCGGCCAACTGGAAGTCTACGAAAACATTGCTCCGGAGCTCAAAGAACTCGTTGAAGACGTGCTACTCAATCGTCGGAAGGATGCAACGGAGAGGTTGGTTGATTTTGCAGAAATCGTAAAAGGGCAGGGGGGTAAATCAAGCAGGCAAGACGAATCATGGCGCACCGGCTCAGTCGAAGACCGTCTGCAACACGCTCTCCTCAAAGGCATTGTCAAATATATCGACGAAGATACTGAAGAGGCACGACAAAAATACGATTCCTGCCTGGGCATCATCGAAGGACCACTGATGGCTAGCATGAGTGTCGTGGGAGACTTGTTTGGAGCTGGCAAAATGTTTTTGCCTCAGGTCGTTAAATCAGCCCGCGT
>CAWWCC010000079.1:0-11914 GCA_963935315.1 uncultured Planctomycetaceae bacterium
TAGGAGTCCGTCTCGTGGGCTCGGAGATGTGTATAAGAGACAGATCAAAAGCTGTCCGCCGAATACGGTCTCGAAAAACAACGCCAAAGTACCAATTCAGTATTGGCAAGCAAAATACCAAGACCCTCCAGTATCAAAAATCAGAATACTAGGATACTGCTTCTGAGAAGGTGCTGTCAAGAACCCCCCCATGAGTGGGTGATGTCTAAAACGGGCCGTATAGAAGGGCTTTTCATACTTTTTGTATGAGTAATTTTACCGAAACCCGCATTTGGTTAGCGTGCCGGGAGCTTTACGAATTCATAAGCATGTCCTCGATCACGTAGCACTTCGGCTTTAAGAATCTTATCGGGCGTGGGATGTGGCCCTGCTGCAGACGGATCGCGTCTGCGGAGTCGGGCGGCCGCGTTGATTCCCTCCAGGACCCTGCCGAATACAGTATGCCGACCATCCAGATAACTGGTTGGAACATAGGTCAAAAAAAACTGGGAGCCTCCTGTGTTTTTCCCAGCATGTGCCATGCTCAAGCTGCCACGGAAATGCTTGCGATAATTGCTGCCGTGGCATTCGCAGCGAATATTGTAACCAGGGCCTCCACTGCCACTTCCTGTGGGGTCACCGCCTTGGGCCATGAACTGAGGTAACACACGATGGAACACAATGCCATCGTAATACCCTTGTTTTATCAAAGTCAGAAAACTTGCCACAGCTTCCGGGGCTTCGTTTTCAAACAATTCAATAATGATATCGCCATGAATGGTCACAAATTTTACTCGTGGCAAATTGTCTGCCTTAGCTTCTGTGTTACGGAGGGCTTTTTCTTTTTCCCAAGCTATTCGCAGCGTGGGTAGAGACTGCAGGTAGCCGGCTGCATTTTGCCGAACAGCGATCGAGGGATCGCTTGATTTTCGCTGGGGTAAGTTTTGCATAAGGCCCGTTTGTGCTGCTTGATGGAGGTACTTTTCGGCAAGGTCGAATTGGTTTGTACAAAATGCGCTGACACCTCCCCAGACCCAGAACTCAGGTGTTTGATTGCCTGCCCCCGCTTCGAGCATTGCCTGAATGATGGGCAGCGCTTTTTCATATTGATCTCCCCCGTCGCCATTTGTGTCGCCGATTACGAAGAAGCTAGCCAGACTTTGTAGGGTTTTGTTGACACGAGGGTAGTTTTTTGGGTCTTGGCGGTAGATAGAAAGCCCCGTTGCAACGATATTGTCAAGCAATTCTTCGACCTGTTGATGCAAGGCCCTATCTTGACCGAGGCCATTTTTTTGCTGTTCTATAACCTGGTTGGCCAGGGCGCCCCAATCTTGAAGCTGGTAGTCAAATTTTTTGGATAGCTCTTCAATCGATTCTTGACAAAGTCCGGGACTGGCAAATAGGGAAAAAACCAGAGTGAATAAGACGGGCATTTTTTTCATGGGTGTATTCACAAGCCTTTCTGTGCACAATACTCTCTTTGCAGAATAGCCCCACCGCTAGTTACTTCTCAGCAGGACTCAGTGAAGCACAAGATAGCATATACCGAACCGGTTCTGCAGCGCCGGGTGAAGTGTGCTATCGCAGGCGTGTCTGGGAATAGCAGTGGTTGGAGTGCAATGAAATACGAAATGTGACTGAAAGACCCTCTCCTATGGCACGACGTAAACCGACCCTCGAAAAACAGCCTGCACCAGTTGAGCTGCGGATCATCGGAGGTCACTTTCGCGGCAGCAAGTTGATTTACCATGGCGATCCTCAAACCCGCCCGATGAAAGACCGTGTTCGCGAAGCAATTTTTAATTTGATCACCACAGAATGCAAAGGTTGCCATGTTATTGACCTGTTTGCTGGAACAGGAGCTCTGGGTTTAGAAGCAATCAGTCGTGGCGCACAGAGTGCTACCTTCATTGAAAAACACGTGCCAACGGCTCGGGTGGTGGCTGAAAATATTGCCACACTCAAACTCGAAGCCCAAACAAGCCTGCTGACAACGAGTGCTTTTTTGTGGTCCAAAAGAGACCTGTCTTTAGTGGAGGAGATGCAAACGGTTTCAGATTTATCCAAGCAAAACGACTCCACAAAAAATCTGCCACCGCTGGATATTCCTTGGCTCGTCTTTTGCAGTCCGCCTTATGCTTTTTATAGGGATCGTCAACAGGAGATGTTGCAACTGATTGCTAATCTCAAGGAAAGCTGTCCCGTAAAAAGCATCTTTGTTGTTGAAGCAGACCAACATTTTGACTTTTCGCTTTTTCCAGAAGGCGTGCAGCAAGAAAAGCGTGGCCCAGGCTGGCAGGTGCGTACTTATGCGCCTGCTGTCGTGGGTGTTTGGCGAAAGAATAATTCGTAGTAAGAGAGTTTTAACATGTCAGGCGAACGCAATTCATATTCAAGCGAGGATTTGTCTGTTACTTCGTCCTTCGTATGCGGCCAACAACAATCTCTTCGAGTGTGGCGAGATAACAAGGTATTGGCTGACAGGGTAATAGCAAGCTGGCGACTGGCCAGCTGCGTACCGGTAAGCAGGTTACTGGGATCGCATCGTGATAGTAATCTCAAACGCCTGCTGTTATTGTGTGCTTTGTTCTTTTACCAGACATCAGGACTGCAAGAAGTAATGGCTGAGAATAAAACAGTTACCAATAGTACGCAGGGCTCAACAGGATCTCCACAGGTTCTTGATCTTTGGCCAGGTACGGCACCCGGTTCAGAGGGAATCCAGATTGAAGAAGAGCGTGAGAGACGAGAGCAAGGAGAGTATTTTGATATCTGGATAAAGCAGGTCAGCAAACCAACGCTGGCAGTTTACCTGCCGCCAGAGAAACGACGATCGGGCACGGGAGTCGTGATTTGTCCAGGAGGCGGCTACGGTGGTCTGTCTCTGCATAAAGAGGGGCATGCATTGGCCCAGTGGTTTGTGGAGCAAGGTGTTGTGGCGGGTGTGCTCAAATATCGACATGCCCCCTTCAAGCAACCCATACCTCTGCTTGACGCGCAGCGTGCAATGCGCATATTCCACAGCCATGCCGAGCAATGGAATCTAAATCCCCAACAGATTGGCATTGTCGGTTTTTCAGCAGGTGGCCACCTAGCGTCCACGGCAGGCACACAGTACGACGAAGGCAACCCAGAAGCGGAAGACCCCGTTTCGCAAGCGAGTTGCCGTGCCCACTTTATGGTGCTTGTGTACCCGGTGATTTCCATGGATCAAAGTATTACACACAGTGGTTCGCGCAAGAATCTTCTTGGCAAAGACCCGTCTCCGGAATTAGTTCAGAAGCATTCGAATGAAAATCGGGTGACCCACCAAACGGGCCCAGCTTTTTTGGTTCATGCCAGTAACGATCTGGGAGTGCCGGTAGCAAATAGCTTGCGCTTTTACGAAGCGCTGATCAAACAGGGTGTCGAAGCAGAGCTGCATATTTACGATCGGGGTGGCCATGGCTTTGGATTTTTCCGTGGTGATCGTCCGGTAGACAATTGGCCCCTGCAACTTAAAGGATGGCTCAAACAACGTGATCTGTTGGAGTGATCCTACACAGAAACTGTCGGCGAAATGCGGCTTCCGATGTGGCCGTGAATTTAGAGGGCTGGTATTGATTTTAGTTTTTCCAAGAGTGTTGCAGGCAATTCTTGAGGACTTAGCGCTAGAGCGTGAGTTCCGCTAGAGTTAGGCCTGGCACCCTATGACGAAGCTTCTTGGAGTGCCAGGCGTAAACGGCTCCCCAAACCCAACGGATGCTTGGAACGACCGATACGATCCGCAAGTAGAAACGATAATGGCGAAACGTAAAATCGATGTTCGCATGCGCAGTTGCGGTATCTATACACATTGGGATGCCGAATCTAAGACATTGCCCCGCTTTCAAGAAGCAGCCCATCGCATTCGCGCAGAGGTGGGGGTTGAGTTTGGCCTGGTGGTCGATATTCGAGGAGCCAAGAATGAATTGCTAACCTATTGCATCGATCATCCTGGCATTCTGGATGAAGATGGGAACAGACGCTCGCCATTTGAAGGGACCGTCTATGTCAAGCAGAACGACTGGAAGTTTTTTCTCGGTGACACTATTTGGGAACCGATTGCCGATAAGCTGGGTGACTGGCGCTTGACGTTGGAACTAGACGGAAAGATCGTGGCTGACGAAACGTTCAACTTGTACCTCGACGACTGATTCCTGAACGAAATATGTGGGCTTTGGTGAAATATCCGGGCTACCCTTCCAGTTTTTCGTAAAGCTCCATCCATTGCTGTTCGAGTTCTTCGACGTTGCCATTGATAGATAATAATTGTTGGTGCAATTCCTGCGCGTCTTTGGCATCGTTTCTCTGGAGTAATTGCTCATTCAGCGATTTCCTGTCGTCGTCGAGTTTGGCAATCTTGCGTTCTGTTGCCTTGAGCTTTTTTTGCAGTTCGCGCTCTTCACGACCCCCCATTCTTTTCCCTTTGGTCGTGTTTCTCGTTTCGGGTGCTCCCCGGACTGTATGCTCTGCACGCAGACCTTCTTCCAACTCTTTCTGGACTCGGTAGACGTAGTCGTCGTAACTGGCTGGGTAACTCATGACGCGTGCATTGCGGACTTCGATGACAGCGGTCGCTACACGGTGCATGAAGTGTCGGTCGTGGCTCGTGAAGAGCACTGTGCCCTGATAGCGGCACAAGGCATCTGCCAGTGCCTCAACCGTTTCGACGTCGAGATGATTGCCTGGTTCATCAAGGATAAGCACGTTGTGCTTCTGCAGCAATAAACCAGCAAGCACCAGACGGGCCCGCTCACCCCCACTCAGCACGCGAATACGTTTGTCGACCATATCGCCACTAAATAAAAAGCTGCCCGCTACATCTTTCACTTGTTGAATAGTTGTGCCTTCGGCCGCCTGATAATGCAAATAATCATCAACCGTTTGATCTTCATGGAGTGTGCTGTATACATGCTGGGCATAAACACCGACCTGACAACCGAAGCCCCATTTAAGAGAACCGTCTAGAGGTTGGATCGAATCACAAATGGTTCTTAAAAAGGTAGTTTTTCCTTGGCCATTGTCTCCGACGATGCCCACACGTGTGCCATGTTCGACTTCGATTTGAATATTGCTGGCAACCTGATGGTCCGAATACCCGATTGCCAATTGCTCGGTTCGCAGTGCGGTGCCTTGACGTGGGTCAACGGCTGGAAATCCAAACTGGACGCGCGCTTCCTCTCCTTGCACAGCGACTAATTTAAGTCGCTCGAGTTGCTTGGCTTTGCTGCGTGCCTGACTCGCCGTATTGGCATTCGCTCGATTCTTGTTAATAAAGGATTCGAGTTGTTTACGCTTGGTTAACGTAGTTGCATTGACACGTTGGTCGTGCTCACGTCGCTCAGCAAGGTTTTCTAGATAGCTTTCCACATCACCAGGAAACATGGTCATTTGGCCGTGGGAAATCTCCAAAGTGTGATTGCAGGTGCGCTGCAAAAAAGATCGATCATGAGATACGATTAAACAGCCCCCACGAAAACTGCGCAGAAATTCTTCGAGCAGCATTTGGGTGCGCAGGTCAAGAAAGTTGGTTGGTTCGTCCAAAATGAGCAAATTGGGATCATGCAGCAAGAGGGCGGCCAGTTTCACGCGAGTTTGCCAACCACCAGAAAGTTCACGCACGGGTTGGTCGAGCATTGTGTCGGGCAGTTGGAACTGCCAGGCTATTTCACCACATCGCCATTCGGGCTGGCCACTGTCGCGCTCAAGAAAACCAAGTACTGTTTCGCCATCGAGAAACGGATCGTGTTGGCGCAAGTAGCCCAGGCGCAGTTTACGACTGCGGACAACTTGGCCAGCGTCCAATTCTTCTTCTCCCAGGAGAACTCGGCAGAGTGTACTCTTGCCAGCACCATTGCGACCAATCAGACCAACTTTTTGATCATCGGCAAGTGCACAGCTGCTCCCATCAAGCAGTTCTTGCTCGCCATAGCGTTTATAGGCATTTTGAAGTTGCAGAATAACAGGCATGCTAGGAAATCAGGTTCACAAACTAGGTTGCAGCGCTCTCTCGTGACAGGTTGCTACGACTGCGCCAGCCTGCGATAGCTAAAACCACACAGCATACCACACAGGGACCCGCAAACCACCAGTCTCCGTGGGCAGCGTAAAAGCTGGGGTAAATTCCTGAACGGGAAGGGAGCAAAAGATCAACTAGTAATAAGGCCGTCTGATGGCGGGGTGTGCTTTGCTGTAATTTGCCCAGCGAATCGATATGCGCAGAAAGACCGCCATTGGCAGCTATTACCAGTGGTGTTTGCATTTCAATGGCTCGAAACACACCACAAGCCAAATGCATATCGAGCTCACTGGATCCCCAGAACCAGGCGTCGTTCGTGATATTTACCAGGACGTCAGGAGTTTGACCCTGTTCGCTAAGTTGGAGAACCTGTCGACGGATCAAGTGAGGGACCGTTGATTCGTAGCAAATGTTGATAGCGTAAGTTACATCATCCTGTTGCATGGCGACAGGATTTTGGCCGGGATGGATGCTACCTGTAATTGAAGTCATACGATTCAGTACAGGAAACCAGTCCGAAAAAGGGACGTACTCCCCGAGCACCACGCGATGCATTTTATTGTACAAACCACGAATTTCACCCTGGCGATCGACGAAAACTGCGGAGTTAAAAAAGTAATTGATGGGAGTTCTATCTTCATCCGGAGATATGTGGACATGATCGATACCAACCAGAATGGATGTGTTTAATCGGTGTACGAGTTCAACCAACTTTCCAGCTGGAGACGTATCAGGTGGTCGAACGTCGTCCTCGAAAGTGATGAATGGATACCGAAAGGCCGTTTCTGGCCAAATGATTAGATCCAGGGGACGGTCAACGGATTGCTGTAAGGCGGATTGTGAGAGTTTCTCGTGCTCCTTCATGATGCCAAGTTGTTTTTCGCGATCATTTTTCCAATCGGCCAACGTATTGCCCTGGATCAGGGCAATTCTCGGACTTTTCTTTAGAGAGGAAATCAACGAATGCTGAGATGCTATTTTGATGTTTCCATAATAAAGAGTTGCTCCCAAAGCAATCACAGCCGGGATGAGGAAATGAAGTTGAATTTGGAACGGCTTGGTTTGAAAGCTTAACAAGCATTGGGTGGCACATGCGGCAACCAGTACGATTAAAAAAGTTACACCGTACTCGCCAAAAACATCAACAATCTGAATCATCAATGGAAACTGATACTGTGTATGCGCTAAAGACCCCATCATGAAGCCTGTGAATAGATGGCTGCGTAGCCAATCGAGGCCCGTCCATGCGATGGGCGCAACCAGCCAGAGAGGCAGTTGGAACTGATGCATTCCGATGCGAGACAAGGCGATCCATGCTGGCAGATAAATTCCCAGGTAACTGGCCAGTGCCACCCAACCCAAATAATTGAGCGGATGAGGCAATCGGACCCAATGTACCGTGAGTAACCAGAAAGCGCAGCCCGACAACCAGAGCACCCGATAGGGGTGGCGCCCGGGCAACAAGTCCGCAGCAATCCAGCGCAACCAGAGGACGGGTGCAATCCATACCAAACCGCTCCAACCAACGGGTGGAAAAGCGAGCCAAACGAGCGCACTTCCCAGGAGAGTCGTGGACAGCAAAATTTTTGGTGATTGGGCCGATGCATCTGAAGGAGCAACCATGGGGTCAAGTTACGCCGACACGTCATCTATGGCTAGCCCGGATCTTGTAGCTGCCTCGCAACAAATCAGATAAAACAACCGGACTGCCAGATGTTTTATCAGCTTCTACTGCGACAATCCAAGGCCTTTGCCCCCATCCTTCGTTCGCTTTGTTTCCTTCTGTAAATTCATTAGTTGGCGCCTTGGCTGTAAAATAGGATCAGAAGAGAACAATGCAAAACAAAGAGCTGATCCAAAAACCTTGTAGGGAACGCCCTCTGTGGCGTTCCGGATGTAACTTAAACAGTTTCCAGAGCAGAGGGCTCGTTCTGTTGGTCTTGCTCAAGAGTGAAGACGGTGATTTCGGGCCGACAATTGAATCGCAAGCGAGTCGTATAGCCCAAACCACGATTTATGTACATCCGGCGATTGCCTGAGAGTAAAAATTCACCAGATGTGTAGCGCAAATTCTGGACCGGGATATAAGGCGGGTCAAGCCAAGGAGCCCTGCATTGTCCGCCATGAGTGTGTCCCGCCAGAATCCAGCCTTGGTAGTCTTTCCAAATTGGAAAATCGGCACCATCAGGATTATGGCACAACACGAGTCCTGCACGTGAGGGTTGCAGTTGTCGCAAAGTACGCCACGGTTGAGATAGTCCAGACCAGATATCGTCGAAACCAGCAATTTGCAAGCCAGCCACATCAACAACTTCGTTTCGCAGCATGCGAATTCCGGTGCTTTCAACTTGTTGGGTCAGTTCTTGAGCTATAAAAGATTTTCGCCACATCCTCCCGTAATCGTGGTTGCCGAGAATTGCATAAGTTCCCAAGGGAACTTCAGGCAAATGCTGTAGAGTGTCCACAACATTGCTAATCTGCTCAGTGTCATAACAAGTCATGAAATCACCAGTAATGACTAACAAATCAGGCTGCAAGTGGGCAATACTGGCCAAGGCATTGGAGATGAAACTTTTGTCTAAGCTTTCACCAACGTGCAAATCGCTAATCTGCACCAAGCGGCGGCCTACCAACTGATTAGGCAAGTGGGCAATGGGTAGTGGCCGGTGAACAATGTCAATCCAATGCGGTTCAACCCAATACGCGTAACCAAGTGCTCCCAGCCCACTCAGCGCAGTCCCCTTGAGTGTCAGTCCCAGGAATGAGCGGCGCGACATGTTTGGATGGGCTGGCTTTACGTTTGGCTTGGACATTACTATTGATCTTTGAGTCTCAAAACTATTGATCTTTGAGTCTCAAAGGACTCCATGCCACAGATAACAACTTATCTATTCTCCACTGAAAACCGACGTTAGTGGTGGCTCGTTGACAACGGATGGATTAATAGTAGGCGCTGCAGAAAAACGCATCAACAGGCTATATTGGTGTGTATAGAACACGGAAACCGGTCCCGTAGTATAGCATAGATCACGCCGATTTGTCTCTCTGCTCGAATGCACGATGCCAAAACTCGATTCTTATATTGAATTTCTCCACTCAGCGTGGATGGCTAATGCTGCTATTCTTGCTGCCCTGATGATCTTAAACTGCACCGGTTGCTGGGAAGAGATCCGCTATGAGTCCAGCCAATCCCGAACACAACGTTCGTCTGAGGTACGAACAACCGCACCTAATAATTCGAATGACTTGGACACCCAAGCTAGGAGCCAGGAGGGTGTTGACCCGTTGCCCTCGAAGGATTTACCTGTGGAAACTTTGTCTGACACACCATTAGCAGTAGAGATTGAACCAGTGGAATTGGCTTTAGAGATAGGGCCAGCAGAGAAACCCCAAACAGAAGAAGTGAAGGTAGAGGCGGGGTTGCTAGCTGACGTGGAATCGGAACGAGAGATTGAAAAAGAACCGCTCGAATGGGTGGACGATTCGTCTGTGATACGACAACCTCAGCATCTAGCACAGATTCCTGGTGGTGCTCAGGATCAGAACATTCCAGCCCGAAACATGATGGCTCGAAATGCTCTCGCCACCTGGCGGATGGCAAGTAAGTGGAGTTTTGCTGCCGCTCGGCTTGCCAAAGGACAAGGGCCGGATCGCTATGCCGAAGAATTGGAGCAAGCACAGTACGCAGCCAGGCTCATCCAAGTCGAATTACCAGATTTGCCCAAGGACTTGCCCGAGAAGGGCCGCGAGAAAGCGCTAGTTGCTTTTTTATTGACAGATGCGGGTCCAAAATTGAGCCGTCAATTGTTGGAGCAATTTGACAAGCGGCATGCCGCCTTGGCAGACCTGGCGATTCGGACCCACGTTTTATTGTTAATTTACACGCCCAAAAATCCTCGTATCGCAGATATTTTATCAGAAGTCCAGCAGGCTGCGCAAGATTCAGATCTACCTGAGAAGGTTTGGATTGAACTCGTCAATTTATTGGAATCACGGGCCGAGTTCAAAAAAGTAAAAATGGCGATCTACGAACTGCACCGGCAGGCTTTTGTCGTCCTGGGCAAATCCTCCTCTTCTTAATCCGGGCCAAATAGAAGTTCTTGTTTTTCAGACTGTTGCCATTGCTTCTAGCAAGATATTCGTGCTTGCTCGGCACCTAGTCGCAGTCGACGTGTTCAGGTTATACCGATCATAACGAAGACAATGGGATGAACCGAGATCTCGTGCGTCTTGTTGCTAGATCGAAGGAATATCAACTGGTTGTAACCTGCGTTTGCAGTAGATGAACCGATTTGTGTTAGTGCTGAAACGTATGTAACGGAGCGGATTGGCCAATAGCACGGTCTGTGCAGCTACCAATCTGACGGCCAAATGGTGTTGCGCAAAGTAGCACACACAGCATCAGTATCCACGATCCGGGCTCAGGAACGGCAATAGTCGCTCCGGCATTAAGCACCCCTTGGTAGTTCTGCTGCCAGGTTAAAAAGTCAACTCCATTGTATGTGCTGCCATAACCGGATTGCCAAGTCGTCAGATCATCACCTAGAGCGGATCCGTCGCCATTAAAGTCACCCGCTAGGCCAAGGACTTCGAGCACGACACTGTTGGGCAGATAATCAATATTCCAGCTAAATGCATGGGGTAGTGTGAGATTATCAAACTGTCCAACAACTCCTTCCGTGGAGGTAATCAGAGTGAACATGTCGCCGATTGAGGGTATGTAAGAACCATCAAATAGTACCTCCAGGGTGCCAGCTAAAAAGGCAAATCGCTCGGTAGCAATTTGGTCATGCCCCGTTTCTGCAATGGTGCCACCTAAGTCGAAGGCGATTGTCCCGTTTTCCAGATTCGATAAATCGCCCACGATGTTCATTTTGCCAATAGGGGCACCCGGTTCAATACGACCAGAGAGATTACGGACAGCGCCGTGAATGGGTCCAGTGCCAACGAAGATATCCCCCGAACCGGTCAATGTTCCATCTTCGATATTGATGAACTGTGCGTCAATTTTTGCACCACTGCCATTCAGGCGAATTTGCCCTCCCGCTTCGATTCTAGTTTCGCCAAATGTTGTGAGAGTTGCGCCCACTTGAATATCAACACTCATGGCATTCGAAGCATTTCCTGAGACAGTAAGTTGAAAGATAGTCGAATCTGAGGTCACACTGGCAATCTGTGAACTACCCGACACGTTGGTTACATTGGCCTGCCACATAATACTGGGTGTACCCGCGGCAGACCAACTTGTGGTGGTAGCCCAATTGGCCGACGCAGCAGGACTTGCCCAGTCGTGTGTCTCGGTGACAGGATCGCTGATGTAGAGGCTCGGCCCTGCCCCCGCCTGCCCCACGGATGCATTGGCATCAATGACCAGATCGCGACCTGTAAAAAGATGCATGCCTAAGATGCCATCAATAATATTTCCCGGGTTGTTGGGATTCGTAACATCCAGAACTGCGATGGGGACATTTTGCATAGTAAACGATCCACCTATGGTATCGATGTTGAGTTCATCCAGGTAAAAACCAGGAATACCGGTTGAAATACCACCGGAGCCTTCAACTTCAAGTACAAAATCAGGAGTGTCCAAAATAGGGTCAAATCCGAGTCGAGCTGCTGTTATTTGACTGACTACGGTTAAGTCGGCACCCGTGTCGAACAGCAGTTCTCGGTCTTCAAGAGATTCAGAGCCATTCGCAAAATCGACATCTATAAACAAGCCTCCGCCATTGCCATTGGTGTCGATGACAACGGATGGAGAAGCCGGGTTGTCGTGAACTGCAATATTTCCACCACCAAGAATGTCATTAAAATCGAGATTAAAAACATATTGAGGCCCTTGGATAAAACCAATACCAGGGCGCAATTTAAGAGGCGCGCGACGCAAGATGCCAT
>CAWWCC010000080.1:0-11773 GCA_963935315.1 uncultured Planctomycetaceae bacterium
TCATCAGCAGTCCCGATACCATCAATTACTTTGTGTAAATCGAATTGCTCATAATAATCGATTAAAGGGTACGTCAACTTGGCATACTGTTTTAGTCGCAAGCGGATAATCTCATGATCGTCGTCTTGACGACCACGGACTGCCAACCGTTCCAGCAATACATCTTCCGAAACTCGGATCTCTATAACAACATTCAGGGGGCGATTCCGTTCGGCCAACCAGGCATCAAGATTGACAGCCTGTGCGATCGTTCTTGGAAAACCATCTAATATGCATCCGCCCTGGCAATCCGATTCACTCATGCGATCAAGCACTATTTTTTCGACCAGCTGATCGGGCACCAGGTGCCCAGACTCCATGTACTGGACTGCTTGTTTGCCCACCTCTGTCTGCTGCTTGCAGACGGCGCGAAGCATATCACCCGTGGAAAGTATGGGTATCTGCAGATAGTCCGAGAGCCGCAAAGATTGCGTCCCCTTACCTGCACCGGGCGGCCCTATAAAAACTATCTGCATGTCCCTCTACGCCTTTGCAGAATCACCCCAGAATAGCTCTTAGATTCCTGGACCGCCTGAGCTACTCGATGGTTTCTCCAGTAACCCAGAATAATTACGCATGACAAGATGACTATCTATTTTTTGCACCAGATCGAATGCAACACTTACCGCGATAAGTAGGCCCGTTCCTCCGTAAAAGCTTGCCACCATAGGTGACACACCAATTGAACCTGAAATGATCGTGGGAATGATCGCAACCAATGCCAAGAATCCCGCTCCAACATAGGTAATACGAAACATAACCTTTTCCAGATAATCAGCCGTCCGTTTGCCCGGTCGATATCCTGGAATAAATGATCCGTAGTTTTTAAGATTGTCCGAAACATCCTTTGGATTGAACGTAATCGCTGTCCAAAAAAAGCAAAAGAAGTAAATCATACCAACGTAAGATAGAACGTAGGTGAACGAATTCATTTCAAATGCACTACTGGCCCAATTAAAAAACGAATCCCAGAAGCCGCCGCTTTCCCAATCCACCTTGGAGAGTTGGGCGAAAAAAATCGCCGGCAACATGAGAAGACTGCTGGCAAAGATAATCGGCATGACACCCGCTTGATTCACTTTAAGTGGCAAATACTGACGTGTGCCGCCGTACACCTTTCGACCGCGCACATGCTTCGCACTTTGCATGGGAATCCGGCGTTGCCCTAGGGTAATGTAGACCACTCCCACAACGACTGCGACAAACATGGCTGCCAGGAGCAACAATTTTTCTATTCCTAACTTACCACCAGGCGCACCACCCAGTGCTAGCGTGGCATCTTTCAACAAACTATATCCCGCACCGGGCATGGCGGCCAAAATGCCAGCCATAATCAATAAACTAATTCCATTGCCAATGCCGTATTCATCTATCTGCTCACCAATCCACATCAAAAACACGGTTCCAGCCGTCATGGTCATAATCGCGACAAACCACCATCCCCACCCCAGCGCACCAGTAGCCGGATCCAGATAGGCTCCATCAATAAATCCGGATGGGACAACATAGCTTTTGACATAGATCCAACTTTGGACCAGGCAGATTGCCAGCGTTGCGTAGCGAGTGTATTCGTTTATTTTTTTCCGTCCTGCCTCGCCTTCCTTCTGCAAAGCCTCGAGTGGTGGATAAACGCTGCCCAGGAGCTGAAATATAATAGATGCCGAGATATAGGGCATGATACCCAGGCCGAAAATGGTGACCTGGTTCAATTGGCTGGCACTAAAAACGGCCACTGCTTGCAAGACATCGGCCATGCCACCCGTTTGACCAGCAGCAGCTTGCACCTTCTCGGGGTTAACAATCGGCAGGGGGATTTGAAAACCCAACCTGTAAATAGCCAAGAGCCCAAGTGTCAGCAATATCTTTTGCCGCAATTCAGGAATTTGCCAGACAACGCGTATTTTTTCCCACATGACCCTTACTCTGGGATTATTACTTTAGGATTGCAAATTAAGAACTGAATAAAGCAACTTCTTTAATTCATCTCGCAATTCCCGTTTTGCAACTGTGCCTCTTTGCAACTGTGCCTCTTTGCAACTGTGAATGTGCGGCTGGCCTTTTTCGTATCTATCCGCATGGCAAAACAAGCCAGGATATCGTACTTCGCCTGCACACAATGCTTTGGATATCCTGCGAATTCGAAATACCGGGACTTAAAAATACTGTGTGCAGGTTTGGATAACGTGCCTGCTACCCTATCCTTTGTCTCGCTTTTTTTGCGTTACCGTCGTCTTGCCGGGCAATATAACGGCTTCACCACCCGCCTTCTCAATTTTTTCAATTGCAGTCTTGCTAAAACGGTGAGCAGAGACTTTCAGCTTTTTGCTAAACTCACCATCACCAAGAACTTTTAGCAAATCAAAATGACCCTTCGCTAAATTCTTGGCGGCGAGAGCAGAAAGTGTTACTTCTTCACCCGCTTCAAAGACCGCATCAATTTGCCCCACATTGACTACGGCTACTGTTTTACCCCAACGGTTATTAAAACCACGTTTGGGAATACGCCGTACCATGGGCATCGTACCACCCTGGAACGTAGGATGGCTAGACGAACCCGCCCGAGATCCCTGGCCTTTATGGCCACGGCCCGCCGTTTTCCCATGCCCAGACCCCGAGCCTCGACCAATACGTTTACGTTTTTTATTGCGGGTAATCCCGCGGTGGACATCATTAAGGATCATGACAGCGTCACTCCGCGGAGTCGTTCTACGTCGAATTTAGGCCGCAACTGCTCCAGTGCGGCGAAAGTAGCTTTTACTAAGCTAATCGGATTATTCGAGCCGAAGCTCTTGGTCAAAATATCGGTGATCCCAGCAGCCTCACATACGGCACGCACTGCGGCTCCGGCAATAATCCCCGTACCAGGCGCGGCGGGCACGAGCACAACCTCGGCTGCGCTAAAGTGGCCAATAACTTGATGAGGAATGCTGGTTTCTTCAATCGGCACCGTGGTCATGCTACGCGTGCCTTCTTTAACTGCCTTTTCAACACTGGGCGGAACCTCATTCGCCTTACCATAGCCCCAACCCACTTTGCCCTTGCCATCACCAACGACAACCAAGGCAGCAAAGCTAAATCGCCGTCCACCTTTGACTACAGCAGCACAGCGTTTGATCTTCACGACTTTTTCAACGAACTCACCGCTGCGCTTTTCATCGGACTTATCGTTGCGTCGTTTGTTTCGAGAACCGGTAGACACGTTTGATCTGCCTTGCTTAATAAAACTAGTGGGATACTAAATGTTAAAACTTGAGTCCTGCTTCTCTCGCTGCACTAGCAAGTGCCGCCACACGACCATGATATTTACTGCCACCTCGGTCAAAACACACTTCGCTAACCCCGACCTTAACGGCACGCTCAGCAATCGTCTTGCCGACCATTTCAGCAGCTCCTGCATTGCCGCCGTATTTGATTTTTTTGGTCAAATCCTTATCACACGTCGACGCACTAGCAAGTGTCTTGCCAGCAATGTCGTCAATCAGCTGTGCCTCAATATTGCGGTGACTGCGCGTCACGCAAAGACGCGGACGTTCGGCCGTACCACGCAAACGCTTTCGCACGCGGAAAGTACGCCTACGACGTTGCTTTCCAATTGATTTATTATGGTCCATGATTTACTTCTCTTTCGCCATAGTTCCCCACCCAACAGGAAGGGCCCATATCCGACTCATATTCAATAACACTACGGTTTCAAAAACACTACTAGAGAACGCACCGTTGATTACTTTGCTGTTGATTACTTTGCTGCCTTACCCGCTTTGCGGCGGATCTGCTCGCCTTCGTAGTGTATTCCCTTACCTTTGTACGGTTCCGGCTTACGCTCCGCCCGAACCTCTGCGGCAAATTGACCCACTTTCTGCTTGTCGATTCCCTTGATGACAACATGGGTCTGATCCGGACAGGTCACGTCAACACCGGCCGGAATCGTTTTGTGTATTTCATTTGCAAATCCAACACGCAACTGGAGCACGTTCCCCTGGATTGCAGCCAGATAACCCACTCCGTGGATTTCCAACTTTTTTTCATATCCTTCCGATACTCCTATCACCATATTCTGGATCAGAGCACGCGTCAGGCCATGAAGAGCCCGGCTGTCACGGTTATCATCTTTGCGTGTGACGACAACTTCTTTTGCATCCTCATCAACCTTGACTTCTAGCTCTGGACGATGGCTCCAAACGAGCTTTCCGAGCTTACCTTCTACGGTAATTTCCTGGCTGGCAACGTTGACTTTGACACCCGTTGGAATGGCGACTGGTTTTTTGCCGATACGTGACATTTTAATTTCGAATGATTGGTTTAGGATTTATAGTTTCGGGTACGGCCCAATGTCTTTACTACATTCAACTTGCCTACCACAATTCGCACAGTACTTCGCCGCCCAGTTTTTTCTGCCTAGCTTCACGGTCGCTAATAACTCCTCGGCTCGTGCTAATGATCGATATTCCCAGGCCGTTGAGGATGGGTCGCAGTGCGGTTGCCCGGCTATAAACTCGGCAGCCAGGTTTGCTAACACGCTTGATATGCCGAATAACTCTTTCGCCATTCGGCCCGTACTTCAGGTCGATGCAAAGACGCTTACCGGGACCACTATCCTTGGATTGTTCATCGGCATTTTCTTCGCGCCAGTCCCAAATATAGCCTTCCCGCTTGAGAACTTCAGCAACTCCGCGCTTAACCTTCGAATGCGGCATTTCGACGATCGGCCTTTCAACACTGACCGCATTGCGAATCCGTGTGAGCATATCGGCGATTGGGTCGGTCATCATAGTGTTTTAATTCCCTACAAGGGTTTCTGGTTCATGAAGCGTAACGAATTATATTTCGTTATGTGTCATTCACATTTTCGAATTACTTTTCCAACGATCTATTTCTAACGATTGCTACCAACTGGCTTTCTTGACACCCGGAATGAGACCCTTGTCAGCCAGATTGCGGAAACAAATCCGACAAATACCAAACTTACGGTACACGGCTCGCGGACGGCCACAAATGCGGCAACGGGACTCTTGGCGAGACGAATACTTTGGTGTCTTGAGCGCCTTGGCAATTTTTGATTTACTGGCCACCGGACTTACTTTGCCCTTTCGATTGTCTCTGCGACAATTTATTAGGAGACTATTTAACTACAAACTAACAACACAAAAAGCTAATAACACGGCACGTCCATTGCCTTCGTCTACAAAATCCTCTACTTCTCCGAATCTTCAGTACGAAATGGCATACCAAAGCCACGAAGCAACTCGCGTGATTCATCGTCTGAATTTGTGGAGCAACAAAAAGCAATATTCATTCCCTGAACACGAACATATTTATCGGGATTCAATTCCGGAAAAACCAACTGCTCGTTAAGCCCTAGACTGTAATTCCCCCGGCGATCAAAGGCTTTTGGGTTCAAACCGCGAAAATCACGGACACGTGGCAGTGCCAGTGAAATCAAACGGTCCAAGAATTCGTACATTCGCACACCACGAAGTGTCACCTTGCAACCGATAGGATAGCCTTCACGCAATTTAAAGTTGGCCACTGACTTGCGTGCCTTACAAACCATGGGCTTTTGGCCTGTAATCTCAGCAATTGCGGAAGTTGCATCCTCCATATGCTTTTTATCTGTTAGTGCGCTCCCAACACCCATGCTGACAACTATTTTTTCAAGTCTGGGCAGCGATAAACGATTCTTGCGACCCAACTTTTCAGCCAACTGGGGAAGAATTTCTTTTTCGTAGCGTTCTTTTAGGCGAGCAGTCATGGTTTGCAGTTGGTAATCGTAATTGGTATTTGTACTTTGGCTAATTCTCTGGGGATTCGGTCTAGAAGCCCTACTTCAACTTTCAACTTCTAGTGTCGAATTCCTTGCATTCTATTCTGTTTACTTGTTCGTTTGACCCGTTGGGCATTCGTTTGAGGAATCTGCATACAACCTATTTCTTGGCATGCGACACATGGGCTGGAGCAATATCTCCGGCACCTGCACCACATTTCTTGCAAAAACGTTCCTTAGCACCCTCGCCTGAATACCGCGCACCTAGACGGGATCGTTCTCCGCAAGATTGGCAGACATACATCACGTTTGATAACTGAACCGGCATTTCCTTGCTCAACCGACCACCCTGAGGGTGCTTTTGGCTGCGCTTAACATGCTTATAAACACGGTTTATATTTTCCACCAAAGCCTTCCCTTTGTCACGATCGACCTGAATAACACGACTCTTCGTGCCTCGATCGGCGCCGGCAATAACTTCGACGGTATCTCCTGTGCGGATTAACATAACTCTTTAATGACTTGGCACGAAATATTTGCACTCGTGCTGCTGTCAATCTCCTAATCTACTTCACCAGCAAGTCTAAACAACTTCACTGGCAAGACTGACGATCTTCATAAACTTTCGCTCTCGCAACTCCCTGGCAACAGCACCAAAAATGCGTGTGCCACGAGGGTTGTTGTCTTTGTCGATCAATACAATGGCATTCGTATCGAAACGGACATAGCTGCCGTCTGCTCGACGTGTGGGTGCTTTGACTCGCACTATGACACCCCGAACAACGGACTTCTTTTTAACTTCACTACCGGGAATGACGCTTTTGACGCTGCAGACGATCACGTCGCCCACACGGGCAAATCGACGACGACTTCCGCCCAACACTTTGATGCACATCACTTCTTTTGCACCCGTGTTATCGGCCACATTTAAGCGGCTTTGCATTTGAATCATCGGTTTGGCTTTCTACTTTATTCGGTGTGGCTTTTTTGGAGAGTCACTTTGGTGAACTGCTGTCAAGCAATCCTCAACTCTCCGTTTCTGTTTCGGAGGAATCTTCTTTAGACGCTGCTCGCATCGCTGCAATATCGACCAGACGACTCTTGGCAATCACGCGTACCAAATCCCAACGCTTGGTTTTCGACCGAGGTGGGCATTCGACAATCTCAACTGTGTCGCCTATTTGGGATTCATTCTTTTCATCGTGAACATGGCATACTGTTCGACTCTTGATGAACTTGCCGTACTTGGGATGCTTGACCAAACGGTCTATCTCCACCCGGCGACTCTTGTCCATCTTGTCACTGGCGACAACGCCAATAAGTTGTTTCTTAGGCATAATGGTGGCTTTCGCAATCAGCTTTCGGCTGGCACAGCGGCTTTTTGCCGCTCGGATTGAATCGTTTTAACCCTGGCTACTAGCCGGCGATGCTTACGCAACTCGCTAGGCGCATCCAATCGATCCGTCTGTGCCTGAATATGGAACCGAAACAGGTTGTCCGTCGCTTCTTTAAGTGTGAGCTGAAGTTGCTCATCACTCATTTCACGTAGTTCGCTGGCTTTGGTCATTGTTGGGTGGCCCTAGGCTAATGAGCATCAACTTTCGGGGCAGCCTGCCAGGAACGCCTGGCCAACAGCTTACCGCGATTCGCTGATAACTTTCTATTACTTTCTTTTTACCATTCGTACACGCACGGGCATCTTATGGGCTAAACGGGCAAAGCAAATTTTTGCCTGTTCTTCAGTCACGCCGGACAGTTCATAGAGAACCGTGCCGGGGCGTACTGTAGCGGCCCAATAATCGGGTTCGCCCTTTCCTTTGCCCATACGTGTTTCCAAAGGAATCGAAGTAATGGACTTGTGTGGAAAGATACGGATGTAGAGCTTCCCTTCACCGCGTATATACTGCTGCGCGGCTATACGTCCTGCCTCGATTGTCGCGGCACTAACCCACCCGCCCTCTAGGGACTGTAAACCAAAGTCGCCAAAAACGACTTTGTTCCCACGGGTTGCGTTACCTCTTATACGACCTCTTTGGCTTTTTCTGTGCTTGACCCTCTTGGGCATCAGCGCCATCGATTTCGTCCTCGTACATACCTTGGTTAATCCAAACTTGAACGCCAATATGCCCTTGGGCTGTCTTGGCTTCCACAAATCCGTAATCAATCTTGGCTCGCAAAGTGCTCAATGGGATCGATCCGGTTATCTGCTTTTCGCGTCGGGCCATTTCGGCACCGCCCAGGCGACCGGCCAACTGGATCTTAATCCCCTTGGCTCCAGCTTCCATGGACTGCTCCATCGACCGCTTCATGGTTCGGCGGAAACTGGACCGCTTGGCCAATTGTTCAGCGATATCCTCAGCCACTAGCTGAGCATGCAAGTTTGGGTTGCTGATTTCTTCTATCTTGATATTGATTCGTCGACCCACCAAGGCCTGCAATTCATCTTGCAATTGCTCGACTTCCTGTCCTTTTCGGCCAATGATTACACCAGGTCTGGCGGCAAACAGAACTACCTTTACCTCATCGCGAGTACGCTCAATTTCCACCTTCGAAATACCAGCAAACTTGTACTTCTGGTGCGCGTACTTGCGAATCTTTTGATCTTCGATCAGGAGGTCTGCAAACTCTTTTTTCTGAGCATACCAACGGCTTTTCCAGCCGAGCATAATGCCTGTACGAAAACCAATAGGATTAACTTTTTGACCCATGACGTTGGGGCTACCGTTTTGAGGCGATCAACTTCAGGAAGAATACTTCTCTCAGCCGATGACTAGGTATTGGTAGCCACTTCCTATTCAATGGAAACTTGGATATGTGAAAAACGCTTCTTAATGATATGTGCCATGCCACGTGCACCAGGTCGAACCCGTTTAAACATCGGACCGCCATCAATGCGTGCGTCAACCACGCGCAAACCTGCCAGATTAGGCGCCCTTTGGTCTTCTGCATTCCCTAAGGCACTCTTCAATACTTTTTCTAGCATGCGTGCACCACGCTGGGGCTGATAACGCAATATTGCCAACGCATCATCCACCTTTTTGCCACGAATCAAGTCGGCAATCGGCCGCACCTTCGTCGCGCTGATACGTGCATGTCGATGGGTCGCAGTGTATGCCATGTCACTATTGTAGGTTGATAGTTTTAGGTTTGAATATCGTTGTGTGTTATAGCGAGTTGTGTGTTATAGCGAGTGAATTCCCCACCCACCTCTTCTTTGCTACTTGCCTTTACCACTATGGCCACGGAAGTTTCGGGTTGGCGAAAATTCGCCCAACTTATGCCCCACCATGTCTTCGGTCACAAAAACTTTCAAATGCGATTTGCCGTTGTGTACCATGAAGGTATGGCCGACAAACTCTGGCACAATCGTGCACGCTCGGGCCCAAGTCGTGATCGGCTCTTTATGGCCTGCATCATTTTGCTTCTCTACCTTTACGTACAACTTGGGATCTACGTAAGGACCTTTTTTAAGTGAACGTCCCATAATTTATGGCTTTCAAGTTTTGGCTTTCGAGTTTTAGCTCCAACCCAACTGCTGGCTCACAAGCCGACAGCATTTATTTCTTAATCAGTTTCAGTTGACCGTAACGCCTACTACGGCGACGGCGCACAATCGCCTTATTCGAAGCCTTGCGTCGTTCGCGCGTGGCACCACCTTTGGCACTTTTACCTTCTGGACTGACCGGGTGACGGCCACCCTTCGTACGACCTTCGCCACCACCATGTGGATGGTCGATTGGATTCATGGCAGTACCTCGCACATGGGGACGACGCCCTAACCATCGCTTGCGACCTGCCTTGCCAAGTACAATTGCGCTGTGATCAGCATTACTCGCACGCCCCACAGTTGCTCGACACGCCGACGGAATACGTCGTATTTCACCGCTAGGAAGCGAAATCTGGGCCCAACCCGCTTCACGGGCCATCAGCGTCGCACTGGTCCCTGCACTTCGACAGAGAATCCCGCCACGACCTTCCCGCATCTCGATATTAAAAACGGTGGTTCCCAAAGGCATTTTTGCCAGTGGCAGGCAATTGCCCAACTTCGCAGGTACTTCAGGACCACTTTCGACACGGTCACCCTTCTTGAGGCCCTCTGGTGACACAATGTAACGTTTTTCACCGTCAACATAGTGCAACAAGGCAATCCGCGCCGAACGATTTGGATCGTACTGGATCGAATCCACTACAGCAGGAACTCCATCCTTATTACGACGGAAATCGATCAACCGAAATCGCCTTTTGTGGCCACCACCTCGATGACGAACTGTGATCTTACCCTGGTTGTTGCGACCACCCTTTTTGACAATCGGGCGCAGCAATGATTTCTCTGGCTTGGCACCTGGTGTCAGCTCGGCAAAATCGCTCACAGATGCATCGCGGCGGCCAGGTGTAACCGGTTTGTATTTTCGAATACCCATAGTAACTGCGAGGGATGAAAAACTAGGGGAGAAAAAATCTCGCCTCGCTCCTCACTCCTCGTTCCTCATCTAAAATAATTCGATGTGATGCTCAGGGTCGAGCGTCACAATAGCTTTTTTCCAATCTTGCGTGTAACCAAATCTCGCTTTAGTGCGGCGCGGCTTACCCTTGCGATTTTGGGTATGCACTTTCTCGACCTTGACTTCGAACAACTCCTCAACAGCACGCCTGACATCGATCTTTGTGGCCAGTCGATTCACCTGAAACGCATAAGCATTGCAACGCGAAGAACGATGTATCCCCTTTTCGGTCAGGAGTGGCTTAATAATTACCTGATGGGGCTCAAGAGTAATACTAGTTTTTTGAGGTATATGTTTTGGCATTGCCGTTCAGGACCTAACTGCCCGCTCCCTTGGTTTCTGAATCTTGGCCTCCCGAGGCACGCGCTTTGATCTGATCAAGCGCCTCGGGAGTAATGAGCAAACGCCTCGAAGACAATACGCTCAAGGCATTGAGTTCCGCAGCAGGCGAAACCGAGACATCCTGTATATTACGAGCACTCTTGTACACATTGGGGACATTTCCGGATGTGGCAATCAATAACGACTCGTCATTGCAACCCAAATACTGCAAGATGCCGACCATGTCTTTAGTCTTCGGTTCATCAAATTCGAGCTTGTCAATCAAGGTCAGCTCGCCGTCACGCACTTTCGATGCAATGGCCATGCGCGCTGCCAACTGCAATGCCTTACGTGGCAGAGAATACGAATAATCCCGATTGCGGATAGCATGAATATGACCACCGCCCCGCCTGATACCACTCCGCCTGGAACCGGCACGGGCATTCCCCGTCCCTTTCTGGCGATACAACTTTTTCGTCGTACCTGAGACTTTTGCGCGAGTTTTTGTCTGGTGCGAACCCTGCCGCTTATTGGCCTGATACATGACCACAGCATCGTGCAGGAGCTGCTTGTTAATGCGCGGAGCAAGGTCCGTTGGCTCTATGGTATAGGTACCAACCTTCTTACCCTTCGCATCGTGGACCGTTAATTTAGGCATTGTATTTGACTTACAGTTTCAGGCTTACAGCTTGTTAGTTTGTTGCACAATAACATATCCACCGTTGGGCCCAGGAATGGCACCCCGCACAATCAGCAGATTATCCGCCTCATCCACTCGTACCAACTTTTGATTGCGTACCGTGCAACGCTTGGCACCATATTGGCCGGGCATGCGAACCCCTTTGAACAATCGACTGGGGCTGGCACAGGCACCTGTTCCGCCCATATGGCGATGGCATTTCTTAACACCATGCGAAGCACGCTGACCGGCAAAGTTATGCCTCTTCATGGCACCGGAGAAACCGCGACCTTTACTGGTAGCCACCACATCGACGGCAGCAATCCCCTCAAAAGCCTTGACGGTTACCTGGGAGCCAATCTCCAATTCACCGGGTGCGCTGCGAATCTCGCGCACAAACCGCTTTGGCTCGCAATTTGGTCTAGGAGCTGTCTCTTATACACATCTGACGCTGCCGACGATACTCCTTGT
>CAWWCC010000081.1:0-11594 GCA_963935315.1 uncultured Planctomycetaceae bacterium
TGAAGACCAGGTGAAATCCTTTGCGGAACACTGGGGCTATGCATCGCATGAGACCGATTGGCGACGCATGGTGCAGCGCGATGATATCGACGCGATTGACATTTGTGTACCCAATAACTTGCATAAGGAGATCGCAATCGCAGCAGCAGCAGCAGGGAAGATGGTTTTGTGTGAAAAACCACTGGCAATGAATGTTGAGGATGGCAAAGCCATGTGTCAGGCCGTCGAAACTGCCGGAGTCGCCAATATGGTTTGGTATAACTACAGGCGGATTCCAGCCGTTTCTCTAGCCAAGGAGCTGATTGATCAAGGGCGCCTGGGGAAAATATTTCATTTGCGATCCAACTTTTTGCAAGATTGGACTATTTCGACTGATGTTCCTCAGGGGGGAGCCGGTACGTGGAGACTTGATTCTTCAGCTGCAGGATCGGGTGTGACTGGCGATTTGTTAGCCCACTGCATTGATACGGCCATTTGGCTCAATGGTCCGATAGCGGATGTCAGCGCCATGACAAAAACCTTTGTCACCGAACGCACGCATGCAGAGACTCAGCAAGTGCAACCGGTGGGCATTGATGACGCCTGTACTTTCATGTGTCATTTTGACAATGATTCCTTGGGGCTATTTGAGTCGACACGCTATGCACGCGGCCACAAAGCTTTGTTTACATTAGAGATCAACGGAGAACTCGGATCACTGCGTTGGGACCTTCATGATCTGAATCGATTAGAATACTTTGAGTACTCTGGAGATGCTCAAGTCCGTGGTTGGCGTTCGATTCATGTCACCGAGGGAGAAATGCCTTATATGAACCGTTGGTGGGTGCCAGGATTGTGTATTGGCTACGAGCACAGTTTTGTCCATCAAGTTGCTGATTTTCTGCTGAGTCTTGAACAAAAACAGCCGTGCCAGCCTGACTTTCAGAATGCCCTCAGAACCCAGGCTGTTTGCGAGGCAGTGCTCAAGTCGGCTGCAACGAGCCAATGGGTGCAATTGCAATAGTAGCCCGTCTAAGTGCCTGGTCAAGATATCTCCGATCCAAACCAGACACAAGTTGTGGACGCATGGAGTAGGGTGGAGTTCAAAGATTTAGCTGTCTAAAATAGACCGCTGAACGATAAAACAATCTTGGTACTAGGGTGCCCGATATTAAGTCTCGGAGATCCTGTGGAAATCCACGATAGCGATCGGTAGATTATTCTATGCTGCTTGTTGCATCGCAACTTAATAATAAGCTGCAGTAGGTGGCTTTCATTTAAAATAATAACAAGGAAACCATCATGTCTCAAAAAAATGTATCGCGCAGAAATTTTATGGGGGCCTCAGCTGCCAGTGTAAGTGCTCTTGCAACGGCACCTGCCGTATTGGCCAAAACAAGCCAGGGCGGATCCAATGTTAACGAAACTCTACGCATCGGCTTCATTGGTGTTGGCGGTCGTTGTCAAAAACATCTGCAGAGCGCCATCCAGATAGCAAAGCAGGATAATTCGGTCGAGTTGGCAGCCGTGTGTGATGTGTTCAATCGACATCGAGAAGAATCAGCCGAAACTATCAAAAAGGCGACCGGCAAGCGTCCGGTTACTTCTGGCGACTATCGAGAACTCTTGTCCGATCCTGGTATCGACGCCGTATGTATTGCCACACCCGACCATTGGCATGCTCGTCAAACGATTGATGCGCTTAAAGCAGGCAAGCATGTGTACTGTGAAAAACCGATGACCCATAGTGTCGAGGAAGCACTTGCCGTAATGCAAGAGTGGAAAAAATCGGGATTGGTTATGCAAGTGGGGGTTCAATCAACGACCTTGCCAGTTTGGCAACATGCCAACCAATCGATCCAAGAGGGCAAGCTTGGCAAAGTGTTGCAGTATCAGACCGAATTCTTTCGTAATTCAGATATGGGGCAATGGCGCTACTATGACTTAACTGCCGATATGAACCCCAAAAACATCGATTGGCAGATGTTTCTTGGTACGGAATTAGATCTGGCACCGGATATGCCCTTTGATCGTGCCAAGTACCGTCAATGGCGCTGCTACTGGCCTTTTGGATCTGGGATGTTTACCGATCTTTTTGTCCACCGCACAACATCCATGCTAAGTGCTACGGGTTTGAGGTTTCCGGGACGCGTGGTGGGCGCAGGTGGGACCTACTTGGAGTACGATGGTCGAGAAGTTCCCGATGTGGCTACGGTAGTCGCTGATTTTTCAGAGGGTGTCCAAGGGCTTGTCACCGCTACCATGTGCTGCGGTAATACTCCCATTCGACAACTGATCCGTGGGCATCATGGATCGATTGTTTTTGGCACAGGAGAACAATTTAATGGCTATAACTTCGTCGCCGAAAGGCCTCAAGTCACTCACGATCGAAACAATAAAGATCATCGTGTCGACGTGGGTATGATTGAAGATACGTCACTGGCTCATTTTCAGAACTTTGTGAGTTCTGTCCTGTCGGGCGACCCCGAAGCTGTCAATTGTTCTCCCGAATTAGGCGCGGCTGCAATGGTGATAGTTAAACTTGGTGCGCGTAGCTATCGTGAGGGCAAAATCTTCCATTTCAATTCGGATACAATGACCTTCTCTGATGGAGATGCCTCCTGGGCAAAGAAATGGGAAAAAATGTCAGCGGATAGAGCCAAGCCAAATCATGTTGCTGGTTGGACGGCTGGAGACAAAGGTAGCCTGTTAATACCAAAGCCCTATCAAAAACTCGCTGGCCCCTGGGTGGACGGGCAAGACCCAGCCTCGGGTTCTTAGAACTCTTGTCCAAGAACCCTGTAGGGAATGCCTGCAACTGCGCTTGCGTGCGCGACTTAAAACGAAAATAGAAAAGTTTATTGAAAGTTGATGCTGGATATCCATTAGAGTAAGGAGAGCCTCGATGCCCAAAGAAGCCAGTCATTCTGAACTCCCTGGCAGCAAGAGCTTGTTTTCGCTTCAGGGCCGAGTTGCACTGGTAACAGGCTCCACGACGGGACTTGGCAAGGTCATGGCTCGTTCACTGGCACAAGCAGGAGCACGAGTTGCTCTAAATTATTTCAACAAGGTTTTCATGGCAACGCTAAAACACAGAACTTCGCTTTTGTCAGTTTTCGTTGTTGTTGCAAGCAGCTTGATGTTCAGTGGTGGTTGCGGAGGTCCAAGTACTCCCTCGAAACCTCATTTTGCTTTTGTCACCAACGGTGTGGCTAGCTTTTGGACGATTGCTGCAGCCGGTAGTCGGCAGGCCGCCAAAGATCTTGATGTCGAAGTGACAGTCATTATGCCCGATGGATTGACTGACCAAACTCGCAAACTAGAAGACCTGATTACACGTGGTATTGATGGGGTTGCCGTGAGTCCCATCAATTCAAAAAATCAGATTGATATCCTCAATAAAGTAGCTGCATCCACCAATCTGATTACACAGGATTCGGATGCTGCTGGCAGCAATCGTCTGGCTTATATTGGCATGGATAATTACGAAGCCGGGATTCTGTGTGGCAAGTTAGTTCGGGATGCGATCCCGGATGGTGGCACAGTCATGTTATTCATTGGCCGCTTAGATCAGGAAAACGCTAGTTTGCGTCGGCAGGGATGTATTGATGGCATCTTAGACCGCACCCCGGATTCATCACGGCGTGATCCGCCAGGTGAAATTTTAGCAAGCGATGACAATAAATATCAGATTTTAGGGACACTTACCGATCGTTTTGATCGTGCAAAGTCCAAAGCTAATGTTGAAGACACACTGACGCGGCATCCTGACATCAGTGCCTTGGTAGGACTCTTTGTTTACAATCCGCCAGCTATCCTGGAAGCATTGGAGCGAGCGGGCAAGCTTGGTGAAGTCGAGGTGATTGGTTTCGACGAAGACGATGTGACCTTGCAAGCGATTCAAGATGGAAATACCGCTGGTACGGTCGTTCAGGATCCGTACAGGTATGGATACGAATCGATACGTATGCTGGCCGGGTTGCATGCGGGAGACCGATCTGTTTTACCAGAAGGTGGATTCACGAACGTACCTCCTCGCCAGATAGATCGAGACAATCTGCAGGAATTTTGGAAAACACTGAAAGAGCAGACGGCCCCCCAATAAATATCAGAGAACTACTTTTTGAGATGTAGCAGTTTTGAGATGTAGGAGCTTTGGTTCTATCGGAATAGAGATTACTCAATAGACACACGTTGCAAACTCTCATTAAGCACCATGCCCTCCAGCGTTCCCAAATTGGTTCTCGAAGCTCGCGGAGTGGGTAAGCAATTTGGCAGTGTTTGCGCATTGCAAGACGTGTCTCTCCAAGTCCGGAGTGGCGAAGTTCTGGCAGTTGTTGGCGAAAACGGTGCCGGCAAAAGCACACTCATGAAAATTCTGGCTGGGGTGATCCAGCCCACCACAGGATCACTTCTATCGGACGGCAATCCGGTAGAATTTGCCGGTGTGGAGCAAGCAACAGATGCCGGTATTGCACTTATTCATCAAGAATTGAATCTGGCTCCCAATTTGGATGTGGGGGCAAATATTTTTCTGGGCCGTGAGCCACGACGATTCGGGCTGATCGCAAAACATGAACTTGCCAGTCAGGCAAAGCGGCATTTAGCGTCCCTGGGGCTTGATGTTTCGCCTACTGCACGTCTCGGCTCTCTTTCGATCGGAAGACAGCAGCTTGTCGAAATTGCCAAAGCTTTGAGCACGGATGCACGAGTACTGATTATGGACGAACCAACGTCCTCGCTATCGCTCCAAGAGGCCAACAAACTGTATGAAGTCATTCGTCAACTCAAGAGAAGCGGTGTGGCCATTGTCTACATATCGCACCGCATGCAAGAAGTCGTTGACCTGGCTGACCGGGTTGTCGTTTTACGTGACGGTGAGTTTGTAGGTGAACTTGATAAGGAGCATATCGATCGAGACCAGATAGTTCGTATGATGGTTGGGCGCGACATCTCACAGTTTTATCAGCGGCAGCCGCATCCTCAGGGTAAGGTGGTGATATCTGCCAGTCGCTTGCGTACTTCTGCTTATCCGGACGAAAATATCAGTTTTTCAGTGCATGCAGGAGAGATTGTTGGTCTCGCCGGCTTGGTGGGAGCAGGCCGTACGGAGTTGCTGACCACCTTGTTTGGTGAGACACCTGCATTGGGCGGAGATCTTACTATTGACGAAAAAGATTTTGTTCCCCAGAACCCTGCTGAGGCAATTCAGGAAGGCGTTGCTCTTGCTCCCGAGGATCGGCGTGAGAGCGGACTCATGTTAGAGGTCAACGTAGAGCGGAATCTTTCTTTGGTAAGTCTGAAAAACAGCCTGAACTTTTATGGATTTGTGCGTTCTCGTGGCGAGAGTGAACTTTGTCGACAAGCCATGGAACAGCTTGCTATTAAGCCTGCTCTACCGCGCGTACCCGTACGTTTGTTTTCTGGCGGAAATCAACAAAAAGTTGTTTTGGGAAAATGGCTGGCAACCCAGCCACGTGTTTTACTGTTGGATGAACCGACACGAGGAATCGACATTGGCAGTAAATCAGAAATCTATCGGCTCATGCATGAGCTGGCAGGGCAGGGCGTAGCCATTTTATTTGCTTCGAGCGATATGGAAGAGATCGTTGGTCTTTCAGATCGTGTCATCGTGATGCACCAGGGTCGGATAACGGGTGAACTCAATCGGGATCAATTGTCTGAAGAACGCATTATGAAACTTGCCGTTGCAAGCGTTTCTCAAATGGAAGCAGATGCTTCTGTCTCTTAGGAATATACGAACATGCAAGCACACCGATTCAATCCCATATCCATAATGCGAGGCTCAAAAATTGCAGGTATTTCAGGCTTGCTCTTGGCGATTAGTTTTTACGCAGCCCTTTCATCGGATCGTTTTTTGTTAGCCGGCAATTTGGAAAACATAGTTCATCGAACGGCTTTGTTTGGGATTCTTAGTATTGGTGCAGCATTTGTGATTATTTCTGGTGGAATTGATCTATCGATTGGGTCTGTCGTTTGTCTGACGGGTGTGCTTTTGCCATTTTTGTTAACAGAATGTCAGTGGTCCATGGCAGCGGCACTTTTTTTCGTTGTTGCGATTTCAATGGCTGTCGGCACTTTTCATGGGATCATGATTACCAGGTTAAAGCTGCAGCCCTTTGTGGTTACCCTCTGCGGTCTCCTGCTCTATCGAGGAGTCGCTCGTGGTATTACGAGCGATCAGTCACAAGGTTTTGGGTTGGATTACAAGGGTTTGCGTACACTGGCCACAGGCCATTGGACACTCTTTGAGGGAGATTCTTTTACATTTCGCCTGCCAGCGACAACACTCATCCTGATTGTGATCACCATTGCCTCTATGGTTCTTTTGAACAAAACCGTATTTGGCCGTTACCTGCTGGCGATAGGCAGCAATCCCCAGGCTGCCAGATACAGCGGCATCAAGGTCCATCGCGTAACAATAGTTGCGTACATTCTTTGCTCGACATTAGCCGGATTAGGAGGAGTATTATTCGTGCTCGATATAAACGCCGCGCAACCGAGTGACTTTGGTAACTTTTATGAACTCTACGCCATTGCAGCGGCCGTTCTGGGAGGGTGCTCACTGCGTGGTGGAGAGGGGAACATCGCGGGCGTCGTCATTGGGGCAGCCGTGATGGTTGTATTGAGCAATACGATCAACCTGGTCCATCCAGGCTATCAAAACATCGAATTTGCAATTATTGGTGGAGTTATTCTAGCAGGGGTCACAGTAGACGCCCTAGTCCGACGATTCGTCTAAGATAGCAGATTCGAAGAGTTGAATCGTCTACTCTCTCATTAATTACAGAGGAACTGCTGTTCCAGAATTGGTTCCAAAACTCCTGCAAATCCTCACAAATAAATAGAAGATATGGAACCAAAATACCCCCGACAGGATTCGAACCTGTGACACCTGGTTTAGGAAACCAGTGCTCTATCCCCTGAGCTACGGGGGCTGTGAACCTTGAATTGTATCTATGTCGTTAGGTGAATCTGCTACCGCCCTGCGCACGCTTGGCACTGGCAAGCGTGCTCGGTTGCTCCCATTCGCTACGGGGGTCTCATAAGTCCTTTGGCAAAATACTTTATGATGGCCTCCGAATCTCGTCAACCCGTTCGGGCTTGGTGAGTCTAACCTTTCATCGAACAGGACCAGTGCTTTAGCTTAGGGCTACGGTGGCCTTGTCACAACGAGCTGTCTCTGGCCGGATCAATCTCGCGGAAGTCGGCATCCAGCGCAATAGCTTTATCACTGTTTTGGGTGATCTTTTTAGCGGCCGATAGTGCACCCTCATTGCTGTGCGAGTAAGGCAATCAGACATCCGTACCCTCGCGAGCCATCGATAGGGCGATACCGCGTTCGATTCCTAACCCACATATTTCATCCGAATCTGCTGCGGCAGCCGCAGTGTCTTTTACAAAAGGGTGTTTCCTGGCTACGTTTTGCTTCAACTCCGGGCACCGCGGCATAACCGTGGTTGCCACAGCGTGTCAAAAACACGCCTCCGGTCGCAAGCCCCGCATGCCTTGCCAGGAAACAACTTAGACCACCTCGCCGACCAAAGCTGCGCTTCGGTGCTAGATCGTATGAAATATGCGGGCTAATCCGGTGACTATAACCTTCTTACCCGCCATTCTACCGGACATACCACACCTCTCAATTTTCATCAGGGCAACAATTTGCTTGTATTAAAGATTATGCGGAGCGGATATGCTATTATTCGAGTAGCGTAGCACTTTGATTGGCAGAACTGTGGATTGAAATGGGAGGAGCACAAGCTAGTGACGTCACGACGAGATTTTCTACGTAGGATTCCTGTTGGAATGGGTCTGTGGCAGCTGCCAAACCTGGTGTGGATGTCGCATTCAGGGTGCGCTATCGCTGAAGAAGCTGGCGTCCACCGTGGTGCACGCGTTTGGATGAGCTACGTGAATGTCATGGGCGGAGTCGAAAAAGATTTTCGCGACATGAAGGACCATGGCATTGAAGGAGTCGAAATCAACATGTTTCCGTCCATCTGGGTCGGCGACGAGATTGATCCGGCTGAGGCCCTCAGATGTGCCCGCAAGTACGGTTTGCAATTAGCCTTCACCATTGAAAACATTACCTTGCGTGCCGACCGGGTCGCCGCGCACGGGATCACGCCGACGCCCAGTGTGATGATCGGCGGCTCCTATCAAGGCCAGGGCATCGACTGGCACCGATTCTCGTTTACGCCGGCCAAGCACGATATTGCTATTACCAAACCGGTCTTGGGCTCCGACTGGACAAGCGGCGAGGTCGATCCCCCCGAGTATAACTCATTGATATTGCCGCCCCATCGCGCCGAGGTCGTGGTTAAAGAAAAGGACTACGACGGATCGCAACATCTAAGAATTATCCCCGCATCACTTGAGCTTAAGAGCAACTTAGCCTGTCGCATGCGGTTTGATCTGACCGGCGTCCGGGGCGACTTGGACAACGTGATGCTCGCGGTCTATTGGCGGATGCGCGGCCCGCTCGAGCAGCCACAAGCGTTCAACTATCTTGGCAATACCGCGAGCCCACACGCGTCGGGGACCGCAAAAGGACTCCGGGCACAAATCCAACACGAACTCGCACGATGGAGCGAAGCGAACGGCGGAACGTTTCCTGACGATGTCGTCAAGGGTATTCGTGTTGGTGATGAAGATTACTTTCAAACCGTACCAAATGGACCTGCCAATCCAGCCCAGTCGGTGCCGTTGTGGGATTATTCTGACGAAGCGATTGCGGCATTCAAAAAATTGAATCCGAACGATGTGTATCCCCGCCATTGGGGATATCCCGAAGCCTTTGGCGAGAAAGCGTATGCCGACTGGATGTGGTCGCTGCATAGCGCGTGCGCGGGTCTTCTGCGAACAACCAAGCAAACACTACGGGACGAGAATCTCGGCTCGCTCAAGATCTGGCGAAACATCACGCGCTGCAATAGTTTCTACTGTGGCAACGACCTCGGCGGCACGTCGCTCGATATGGCCGCACGCGAGCTGGATATTGTTTGTGCCGATCCCTATCCGGCCAACGACCGTGGCTATAACGGTGGACACATACCTAGCGATATGGGCTACGTTGCGGGCGTTGCTCGCCGCCACGGCAAAGAGCTGATGCCATGGATGCAGGGACACGAGGCACATAATCCCAAGCCTGAGCACCTTGAGCTGATTTACAAACAACACGTAGAGCATGAGCCGACGAGAATCATGTATCTGGGCTACGGCAACCTCGAGCGACCTCCGATTGGCACAGTCGCAACTTTTCCGATTGGTAACCGCAAGTCATGGGAGCTGTCGCGTGGGCTGAACCAAGAGTTTCAGAATCGAACTCCGCAACAAATCAAAGCAGGTGTTGTCGCCGTGCGTGACTACCAGGTCCGGAGCCTCAACGGATTTGGCAGGGAGGACTGTCTTGACCGGCTCTTCGCTGGAACGCTATCAGAGTTGTCCGCAAGGTTTAAGTCACATTACGATCCCATCGAGACGCGCTCGCTGACGGAGCTCAATTGGATTGAACTCCAGCGCTACGCCGTGGTTGTCGTTGCGCTGCCGCGCGTGGTGCCAGCGCACTGCTGGCAGGCGTTTGCGAAGTTGCCTGGCAAGTGCATTTTATTCGCGTCCGACTGCGAAACACTTGGGGCGGACAGAGGGATAACGGGTGTCCAAAGTTCGCAGGAAATTGTGACGGGAGGCGAAGTCGAGACAGTCGAAGGACCACGCTTGGCTAGCCTTACCACTCGCTGCGTGGAGGTAGGTCCTGAAGTGCAGGCACTGGGAACCCACAATAGAAAGACTTGTATCTGGAAAAAAAGGTCTCTGGTCTTTGTGGCCTCGCGAATAACACACCAGTCGATCCCCGCATTTCTGGAATGGATCGGCGGAAGTGAATGCCCTGAGCTAATCGGTGAAGTCCCAAGTTGATTGGCGGAACGTCGATGCCTAGAGGGTAAAGTCCAACGCGTTGTCTCCCGACACAATGTCGCGAATTAGTTCGGAGTTGGTGTTATATTCGGGAGGCACCACGGGAACCATTTCGGGTATCTCTTGCCCTGTGGAAATTCGGGTCGTTTTGCCAGTACTTTTGGACCCCGTGATTTCGACGCGTTGTCGGCCAACGACCGGCCCCTTCACTTCGGGTAGCTCGTACCGACCGTCCTTGATTTCCGCACCCGCAGTCGGTCCTTGTGTTCCCTCGGTCGGATAGAAGTTGATGGCCCCGTATTCGAGCGGCTCACCTCCGATCGTAATCTTTCCGTGTGCAGCACCTCGCGGAGGACCGTCGTAAGCAGTTCCACAACCAATCAGGAATGGATAAACGGTCAGCACCAGGCACTTGCACCAGGAAGTTGTAGGACGGATGCGTCGGGTCATAGCGGTCTTTTGGAGGGAGCGGGTTCGTGTGAGAACTCGACGTTAAGGAAGCTGAGCGACTTCATCACCTTGTATCGTGCCGAGGGCCTGCCAGATTGTCCGATCAATGCTGTCGTTAGTGAAGTGCACGCTGCCATCGCACATCAGCGTGTTCACACCACCTGGATGCTGACTTCTGGAGGCAGCGGTTTGGGGTCCGCCACCAATGCACGGCAAGTTTTGGGCTGGTAGATTGGTTTGAGGATTGCACCATTCGCCCGCCGGTCCGATGAGGACATCGTGAGCGGATGAGTTGGGTGTGTTTTTCGTGAAGATCAGCGAAGCCCCAGCTTGCGATGTCCAAAACCAGCCCCGCAAGTCCTCCTGGGTTCCGGTCAGGTATTCAACGACGGCAATGGTCGAGCTGGCACCGTCTGTGATCTGCTTGAAACTTGCCCCTCGGTTCACGCCGAACACGGCTTGTTTGCGGCTCAGCTCGTCGGCGTCAGCGGGGAGGGGGGTAGAATAGATTCCCTGCAGTACGATTTCACGATCTACGAAGCTCACGTCGTCACCGGAAAACAGTCCCAAGTAGTTCGACTTGAATAACGACACCGAGTTCGTTGCATAAGGAGCAGCTGGGAGGCTGCCTGGAGCAATTCGGACTCCACCAAGTCCGTCACTAGGACAGAAGAACACGTCCACCGGGGCCGTTTCGATGCCGGCGGGCCAATCGTCGGCACTGTTGCTAAACCAAGGCAGCAGGTGAGGACGGCCGAGCAGTTCATCAACGATGGCCGCCAGGGCAGGACGCTCCAAATGTGCGAACAGATGGACGATCAAATAGGGCCATTCGG
Source organism: uncultured Planctomycetaceae bacterium (assembly GCA_963935315.1). Lineage (GTDB taxonomy): Bacteria > Planctomycetota > Planctomycetia > Pirellulales > Lacipirellulaceae > Bythopirellula. Next base: position 11,205 of record CAWWCC010000081.1, read on the forward strand.
GACGGAGGTTGCGCCGGGGAGCTGCGCCTCCCGGTGCGGCGTCGACGACGTTGCCGGGTGGAAACGAGCCGCGTGCGGAGTGATAATTTTGCAATGCGAGTCCGAATTGCTTCAGGTTATTTGTGCACTGAACCCTGCGAGCCGCTTCGCGGGCCGCCTGAACGGCGGGCAATAACAGTGCCACTAGGATGCCAATGATGGCAATCACCACTAGTAGTTCGACAAGCGTAAAACCACGAATCCTATTTGACAGCATGCTAAACCGACTATTCCTCCTGTTCCACTACATCCTGCCAGTCGCGCCCCGATGGAATCCAGCCACTGCCCCATCGCCTAAAACTTAGGTCGCCCAAAACTTAGGTCGCCCAAAACTTAGGTCATAGCCGGATG
>CAWWCC010000082.1:0-11538 GCA_963935315.1 uncultured Planctomycetaceae bacterium
ATAGGAGTCCGTCTCGTGGGCTCGGAGATGTGTATAAGAGACAGGTCCGCAGGCATAACATCGTAGCCAAGCAATTTTCCTGATCCGAATAATTCGCGAAAGAATCCCACCAGGATCAATATCAAACTGTAACCCAATGCGTTACCAATCCCGTCCAGGGCGCTGATCATCGGTGGATGCTTCATGGCAAAGGCCTCAGCACGCCCCATGACAATACAATTCGTAATAATAAGCCCCACAAATACGCTCATGGTCTTGCTGGCACCGAATGCAAATGCCTGCAGAAATTGATCAACGACAATGACCAACGACGAAATGATGGTCATCTGAACAATGATGCGAATGCTTGTGGGAATGTACTGGCGGATGAGACTGACAGCCGCATTCGACAATCCCAGCACAAATGTGACAGAAAGAGCCATCACAATCGAAGTCTCAAGCTTTGTCGTCACCGCCAGTGCAGAACAAATACCCAACACCTGCAAGGCGATTGGGTTATTGTCCAACAATGGATTTAACAAGACTTCTTTGGGTTTGAGTTCTGCCATAGTCGGCTCCTCAGCCGGCGATCTAAATAATACAAGTAAGCGCTTTAATTTCTGTTCCTATCTCTGACAACACACTGATCCGCGTCCTCATGCTGTCCACAGCGGTGGACAGCTACTTGTCTCTCTGTTTCTCCAGATACTTGCCAAATCCATCATTGCCTAGCCAATACTGAATACTGTTGGAAACACCCCGTGATGTAATGGTTGCACCAGACAGACCATCCACTTCATGGGATGCGTGAACGGCTTCAGGGTTCACCTGCCCTTTGATTATCTGAAAGTCCACATTCCAGGATTCGTCAAAAACCAGTTTATTGGGCCACAAATCTTTCCATTCCTGATTATCTACCTCGCCACCTAAACCGGGTGTTTCTTTATGCTCATAAAAAGTAATGCCTCGCACCGTACGGGTGTCACTGTCCAAGGCAAGAAAACCGTAGAGCGTTGACCACAATCCTTTGCCGTAGATAGGCAACACATGGAGATCGACATTCTCGTCCTGCAGAAATTGATAAACAAAAGCATACTTTTCTCGACGCGAAATTCCTAAAGTGGGCCCCTCTGTACTGACCGGTTGACTCAAGGCAGTCGATTTGGCAGCTTTTTTGGGGTCGTAAACTGCTGGATCTATGCCCGTTGTCTCGACGTCCACGGGTTCGCCCGTGCTCAGATCGACGAGGATACGCTTCACTTTGGTCTCATCTTCGAAAAACCCAACCACATCCTCCGCCGCCATGCTTTCCACATCCACACCAGCAGCAATGAGTACATTGCGCTGCTGATCGAGTTTTTTATTGGCATCTTGCAGAGGCCTCAATAGCACAGCAGCGCTCGAGACGATGACCGAGCAAGCCACACATAAGATGGTTGCCACAAGAAGCGTTCTGACGAAGGAATCACGCTGCATAACGAGCCATCCTCCGTTTGATATTGGCTTGTATGACGTAGTAATCAATGAGGGGAGCCATCACATTGCCAAACAGAATGGCCAGCATAATGCCCTCCGGAAACGCAGGATTGATAACCCGTACCAGCACTGTCATGACGCCAATCAGCACACCATAGATCCAACGACCAATATCGGTCATGGCAGCCGAAACAGGATCGGTAGCCATAAACACGGCTCCGAATGCAAAGCCACCAATCACCAAATGCCAGTGGGGCTCCAAGTGGACGAGTGCATTCTCGCTACCCGCACGACTCAGCCACAACAGGCCACTCATTCCTAATGTGCCCAACACGCAGCCAACCATAATGCGCCACGAACCAACCCCCACGGCTATCAGGAGTGCCGCACCAAACAAGCAAGCCAGCGCTGAGGTTTCGCCCATGGAACCTTGGGTGTACCCGATAAAACAATCCCACCAGCTAAGATCGGTAAGTGCTGTGACGGAAGGGGCAGCACCGTCTACCTTCGCGGCTGCCAATGCGCCCAGCGGGGTCGCACCCGTGATGCCATCGGCAGCAGCCCACACACCCTCTCCCCAGCGGTTCGTTTCGCTGGAGATCTCTGAAGCGTAGGCAAAATAGAGAAAAGCTCTGGCTGTCAGTGCCGGATTCAAAAAGTTCTTGCCAGTTCCGCCAAAAATCTCCTTACCAATCACCACACCAAAAGAGATACCCAAAGCAACCTGCCAAAGAGGAATTGTGGGAGGCAGTGTGAGGGGAAATAAAGCTCCCGTGACCAGAAATCCTTCGTTGATTTCGTGCCCTCGCACCATGGCAAATAACATTTCCCACAACCCACCCACAGTCATTGTGACTAAATAGACGGGCAAGAAATACAAAGCCCCCAGCACAAAGTTATCCAAAAAGCTGTTCGGGTCATTCCCCAGACCGAGAGCGGCCAGCACCGGATCGCGCCAGCTTTCCAGATGCGTACCCAGCTGATTGGCAACGGCAATATTGGACTGGTAGCCCGTATTGTGCAGCGCCATAAAAAAACATGGGCCCAGCGCAACAACCACCAAAGACATCATCCGCTTGAGATCCATGCCATCACGGACATGAGAAGCATTACGTGTAATGTCAGGTGGCGTGTAGAGGAATGTATCGATTGCCTCGTACAAAGGATACAAACGCTCAAGGCGTCCCCCCTTTGCAAATGTGGGATGCAATCGATCTAGTAGCTTACGCAGCACTGCAATCTTTCGGTTCCACACGGAATCCAGCAGAGAATCCTGAAGCGTCTTTTATGCAGACACCCGTTTCTCCACCTCTCCGTGCTAAATTATTTTTTGTACTCGTTAAATAAACGACTCTCAAAAACTGGCAACGAATTAGCCCTCCTGCTCAATCGTGGTCAGGTTTTGCCTGAGCAGTGGACCGTATTCGTATTTGCCCGGACAAACAAAAGTACACAAGGCGAGATCCTCCTCGTCGAGCTCCAATACACCCAATTGCTGAGCGTACTCCGTGTCGCCCGTAACGAGCGCTTTCAGGAGTGGTGTCGCAACTATATCCAAGGGCATCACCTGTTCGTACATTCCAATCGGTATGATTGCCCGCGGGCTCCCCGATGTGCTTGTGTTGAATGGGAAACGTCGGGTATCACCGCTACTTTTAGTCCAAGACGAAGAAAATATCCGGCGAATCGAAAACTTTTCACTACCTGGTGTCATCCATCCCAGAAATTCTCGCTGCCCACCTTCGGCAAGGATCGAAATTTGGTTGTGGTACCGGCCCAAAAAGTCCACCGGCTCAACACTGTGCCTGCCAGACAAAACAGAACCGGAGATCACTCGAGCCGTCTGTCCTGTGGCAAGTCCATATTCTTTGTCGGTCAACTCTGCAATCGAGGCACCGAGTCTTGTACGTAGGAGACGTGGTTTGGTAACGATGGGACCCGCTAATGAAATAACCCGGTCGGTTAATATCTTGCCGGTTATGAATAAATGACCTATGGCCAAGACATCCTGGTAACCAATATGCCAGACACTCTTGTCCTGGCAGACAGGCTCCAATAGATGCATATGGGTGCCCACCAACCCAGCCGGGTGTGGTCCATCGAAGGCATAAAACTTTGCGGGAGTTTTGTCTTCTCCAGGTATTTCTGCCCCCGCCTTGCGGCATACATTTACCAGACCCTCGGTCAGAGTGCTGAGAACTTCCAGCCCAGCGATGAAGTTGGCCGGCGACTGTGCCAAAATGACTGCCGGGTCGGCTGCGAGCGGATTGGTATCAATCGCAGTAACAAAGATCGCTTTGGGGACTGCGTCGAGTGTGGGGACACGACTGTAGGGTCGTGTTCGAAACGCCGTCCACAGTCCTGCAGACACCAACTGTTCACAAACTTGTCGACGATCAAGCTGTGCCAGGTTTTGATCTGGATAGCTGGTGAAAGTTTCTTGCTCGGAGTTTTCTCCCTCTGCATCAACCTCAATCACAAGCGATTCAAATTTGCGCTTGGCACCTCGATTCACTCCCCGGACTGTGCCCGTTGCAGGTGCCGTGTATTGAACACCGGGCGTCTTCTTGTCGGAAAAGACAACTTGTCCCAACTTGACCCGATCTCCTTCGGCAACATGCATCGTTGGCTTCATGCCGATATAGTCGTCCCCCAGTAAGGCCACATGGCGTACCGAGGGCCCCGCCGATATGGACTGTTCAGGTCCACCCAGGATGGGCAAATCCAGTCCTCTGCTAATACGGGTAACGCTCGTCATGGTGGCCTGAAAAAGTGAGAATATTGGAATTTGGCACTACCCAGAGGGTTCCGAAAGTCGGACGCCTGCCCATGGCATCGTCAGGGGGATCGCCTAGGCTTGTGAATTTTTTCACAAATAACGTTACAAGTCAATAACGTACTATCAGCTCAGGGTTTGGGTAAGACAGCAAAATCGGGGCAAAACTGATATTTCCCAGTGCCCTGCTAGCTGGGCCAGGAAAGACCTGGACCCTTAATTGCATTGCTTGCTGGGGCATTCCGCCCGTTGACCCTTATCAGCAAGCAGCGCTATACTCTCCGCTTTGGCATCCACTGGCCACCCAACATATTAAGGTTCTTCATGAAAATCCACGAGTTCCAAGCCAAGCAGTTGCTGCGTGAGGCCCAGATTGCGGTACCCGACAGTATTGTCGCCGCATCCGGGGCTGAGGCCGCGGCCGCTTTCGAAAAACTTGGGGGTTCCCTTGCTGTCGTCAAAGCACAAATCCACGCAGGTGGTCGCGGCAAAGGAACCATTAAAACCAATCCCGACCAACGAGGTGTGCAGCTCGTCAAATCGGCAACAGAAGCCGCCACCGTCGCTGAAAACTTGCTTGGCAAGGCCTTGGTAACTGTCCAAACGGGCCCAGAAGGCAAAACGGTTCAGCAGGTTCTTGTTGAAGCAGGGTGCGATATCGCCCGTGAGTTGTATTTGGGAATTGTGATCGACCGTGCTTGTGGGTTACCAGTCCTGATGGTCTCCAGTGAGGGAGGGGTAAACATCGAAGAGGTCGCCGCCACGAATCCGGAATTGATCTTTAAAGAATCATTCCATCCAGACAAAGGCCTTCAGCCGGAACAGGTTGTACAGCTCTGCCAAAAGCTGAACATAACAGGCGATAGTGTTTCGTCGGCAGAGCGATTTATGACCTCGCTCTGCAAACTGTTCGTGGAACTCGACTGCTCAATCGCCGAGATCAATCCACTGGTAGTTACGGGCAAAGGTGAGATTCTGGCGCTGGATGCAAAAATCAATTTTGACGACAATGGTCTGTTTCGGCATAAAGAGTTGCTGGAGCTTCGCGACCTGAGCGAAGAAGACCCAGCCGAAGTCCGAGCGAGCCAGGCGGACTTAAGCTATGTGCAACTCGCAGGCAATATTGGATGCCTGGTCAATGGCGCCGGCCTAGCCATGAGCACCATGGATCTGATTAAATTGCATGGTGGTGAACCGGCCAACTTCCTGGACGTTGGCGGAAGCGCCAAAGTCGAACAGGTTACCGAGGCATTTCGCATCTTGCTCAGCGACAAAAATGTGAAAGCCGTGTTAGTCAATATCTTCGGCGGCATCATGCGTTGCACCACAATCGCCAATGCGGTGCTCGAAGCCTACAAGCAAGTGGGCTTCAACGTCCCCCTGGTTGTGAGACTGGAGGGTACCGAAGTGGAAGAAGGGCGAAAAATCCTGGCTGAGAGCGATGTCGACATACTATCTGCCACCGATCTGACAGACGCTGCCAACAAAGTTGTTGCAGCAGCTTCTTAATACCCATTTAAACCGCCAACGCTTTAGGACCAAAAAGCCAAGAATTCAAGATCTTCTGTGCTTCAGCCCAAAGTGTCGAATCAAGAAATAGAACTATGAGTATCCTGATCAATAAAGCAACCAAAGTCGTCTGCCAAGGAATTACGGGACGTGCTGGCGAATTCCATAGCAAGAACTGCATTGAATATGGCACACAGCTTGTCGCTGGTGTCACCCCCGGCAAGGGCGGACAAGAGGTGCTGGGGGTCCCCGTTTACAACACCGTCAACGAAGCTGTTGAGAAGCAAGGTGTGGACGCCAGCATGATCTTTGTGCCTCCCGCGTTTACTGCCGGAGCCATTCTGGAAGCTGTAGAGGCAGGCATCAAGACGATCGTCGCCATCACGGAAGGTGTGCCCGTGCTCGATATGGTACGCGTCTACGATCGCATCAAAGATCTCGATGACGTGCATCTCATCGGTCCCAATTGCCCAGGTGTGATCACCTCAGACGAATGCAAAATTGGCATCATGCCAGGATACATCCACAAACGGGGTAACGTCGGTGTGATGAGTCGTAGTGGCACACTCACTTACGAGGCGGTCTGGCAACTTTCAGAAGTCGGGCTCGGCCAGTCAACATGCGTGGGGCTGGGTGGCGACCCAATCGTAGGAACCTCATTCATCGATCTTCTAAAAATGTACCAGGAAGACGATCAAACCGAAGCAATCATCATGATTGGCGAGATCGGAGGTACGGCAGAAGAAGAAGCGGCAGCCTTTGTGAAGGAACACGTTACCAAACCGGTCGCAGCCTTCATCGCAGGGCGCACCGCCCCACCCGGTAAACGCATGGGCCATGCGGGCGCCATCATTTCAGGAGGCAAAGGCACAGCTGCCGAAAAAATAGCGGCCCTGGAAGACGCCGGTATTGAAGTGGCTCAGAGCCCAGCCGATATGGGTACCGCGATTCAGCGGGCGATGAAGTAGCAAAGGTGCGAGGCTTAAGCGCATTGAGCCTTACCTAGAACGCCTTCCCTAGACCCCTGTAGGGAACGCACTCTGTGGCGTTCCGAGCGCAACAGTAAGAGGCCGGAATAGTACGGAGGCACAATCCCAAGCAGTCTGCAGGGTGTAGAGCGGCGTAACGCACCCTACGACTTAGTCATTGGGCCTTTCTATCCAGGCTGGCTCAATACGTTAGTCCCACTCGCATGAAAAGCGAGTCTTTCAAGGATACGTCGGGGGTTGCGCTGGTAAACTGCAGCTCTCTGGCAAAAACATAGCCGGCCTCGAACCTTCTGCTCCATCCCCCAATGATTTTGCGTTCGTAGCCTGCGAGAATACGATAGTCGTTATACGTTATTACGTCTTGCATCTGCGCAAGTGGTCGGCGTATCGACCAGACACCGCCTCCCAACTCACCACCCAAGTAGATCCAGCGCTGGTCATCGGATTGCACATTAGCATCCGGCAAGCGCCAGGCCACGCGTGGACGAGGCAAGATAGCCTCCCATTTCGTATCGGGATCGGGTTGGTAGATCAATCCAGCTGCCGGAATAATCCGCAGCCCTTCTCGATTCAAATAGACCACACCAACTATCCACTTTTTACCTGGTGTTTTTTCGTAAACCGCGAAGGCCTGTCCTGTGATGCGAAAGGCATCTGCGTCCCCCGAATCGAAATCGCTGTACTGACCAAATGTTATCGCTGCCATCATGGCCCAAGGACCTTGGCCAAAACGTCGCAAATGGCGAAATTCAACATCGGCATCATAAACTTGCCCCGGCAGATCGGGTGCCACGGGACCATCGAGTGCATGGATTGCAAAACGTGGCGTAATTAAAAGCGGAGTGTCGCGGCGTAAAAAAGGCAAGCCAAACACAGCGCCTGCTTCCAGGTCCCCCCACCCCAGGCTGTCACTGGCCAACTGGGGCATCCAGGCACCCGTCATGAAAAGTTTTTGAAACATGCCACCCCGTGTCCCGGGCGGCAATTGGACAGGGGCGGCTGAGACTTCGACCTGGCAGTCCTGACAGGCATTATCCCACGTTTCCTGAATCAGCACGGGCGTCCCCAGGGGAACTGCCATTGCATCCAGCATGATCGGTGTTTCATGCGCCCCAGGCTGGACGAATAACACGCTAGGCTGATAGGGCACACTCTCCTGAATTTGCCTCCCGCCCCATGTGTTGGCAGTTTGCAGGTAAAGTGGTTGAGCTATCTGGCCCTGCCCTAACACGACACCTTTGCCCAATAGAACCCATGCCAATAGTAGCGTGTACCTCCAGCACATCCGGGGCACCCCGATCCAAGTTAGAAGTCGACTCCGGCTCGCACCATGACCGTATCATCAAGACTCAATTTGGGTGGCGCACCCGTTCGATCGTAAAGAATTTCGCGATCGAAGACATAACCAATTTCGACATGCCCCCGCGCCTGCGATTGAGTTTCCCATTCGATGCCATAGATTATTCGAATGTCGTTGTAGTCGATGTCATCCGAAGCTCCCCCCAGCCCTTGAACCGTCCAGCGACCTCCGCCGTATTCGCCAGCAAAGTAAATCCACCATTGACTTGATCCCACGGTGATCGAGCGTCTGCGAATTTTAGGATTGGGAAACACCATATAAATATCCCAAATACTACCAGGGCGCCAATGCACACCACCTGCAGGCAAGAGCTTGACACGATTGCGATCGAGATACCAGACACCCAAATGAAAATCGAGCTGAGGTGTAAAGGTAAGAACCCCCACACCACGCCCGAGGATACGTATGGAGTCGCTGTTGACGGCATTAAAATCTGTCCAAACACCTGTGCGCAATCCAAGATCTGCATGCAGCCAATCTGTCAAACGTGGATGCCAGGCAGAATCCAGATAAGCATCATAAACGCGTGGCGGCAAATTGGCAGCAACACTCGCTGGTCCACCCAGCCAGTTAAAAGCAAATCCGGGAGTAATCAACAAAGGTGTGTCAGGATTATAAAAAATGGGCACACCAAAAGTAGCGGATAATTCAGTACGGTTGATCTCCAGTTGATCCGGCTTCGAACCCCCATAGAGCCACGTGTGTTCAAAGCTGATTTGCCGCAGAAGCCGTTGAAGCCGTGCTACATGACCATCCGAATTCTGGTACTGGTACGCCCCCGACTCCCACTGAAACGGAAGCCCGCTAGGATAAATCGACCCACCTTGCTGGGGAACAGGAGGCGCTGCAAAGGGCGCGTTTTGCGGCAGAATTGGTTGCCCTAATTGAGGCGCAACCTGATAAGGCAAATCCACTGGAGGTGCCCCCAACAAGGGATTGCCGTAGGGATCGTAGTTTGAAATCCCGGGAGGAAGCACGGGCTGAGGCGTTGGTGCATAGGTGGGCCCCACCGCTGTATTTGTGGGAGCTGCTGACGGAAACTGCACACGCTGAGCGCTAACTCGATGGGTAGACAACCCCCCAATGGCAAGAACTAGCAAGAAGAGCAGATTTCGCCTAAACACGGGGTGCCTCAAAAAGATTGCGAAATAGGGATCCGGGACAGTTAATCCAAACTCGGTAAGTACAGGCGCAGAGAAATTACGTCAAGTTCGCCTGAGTGCTAGCAGCGACTCTTTCTTCTGGGGTTTGTGCCCGCCATACGCTAGCGCTGCAAGATAGTCGCTATTTATGTATTGTGTGGCAGGAATATCAGGCACACTTCTTGAGTACTGCATACATATTGTCACTGAGTGGGAACTTGTCGCTCAAATTCTGCCGCTCCACTCTAAAGTCCGTTTCGCTGGCAAGCATTTCGAGAGTACGAGGAGTAAAGTAATTCACGTGGTCCGGATAACGAAAACCACACCATTTTTTTCCTCGAACAATGCGATTCCAGGAAGCAAAATTAGGAACTTTAACTATGACTGCTCCGTCACCGGTGACCACACGGTGCAAATTTTTTAGAAGTCGACGAGGCTGTTGCTCGTGTTCTAAAAAACAAGACATCACAACCAGATCCACACTTTCGTCAGGCAGATCGCTGACTCCTTCCATGGCGCTGGCAACAATCACCTGCCCACCAGCCTGTTCAAATTTTTCGGCGGCCATCGCGGCCATACCGGGAGATACCTCAATCCCAAGTGGCTCCATAAAATGGCCCATGCTTAGAAATCGCTGCCTGACATTGTCCAGCAACGTCCCTTTGCCACAACCAATATCAAGAACTCGCAGCGAACTCTTATACAGCCGACGAGGAATACTTTTGCAAACCAGCGAACTTACTTTGTTGCGTTTGGGAAATAACCAGGACTTCAGTCGGATGGCCCAGAGAGACAACCGCGATACAATGGGCTCATCCCGATGACGCCGCTCGGCTTCTTCATGGGATGTTTTCTCCCAGGCAAACTCGTCCGCAAGCTCGCTGTAGGCTGGCGGATTGGCCAGATAAACAAAATTGGTTTTCTTACAGCGCACAATATCCCAAGGCCCGCGCGAAAACATCGTCGATTCAACTTCTGTTTCTTTTTCCAGAAGCGGGCATAACTGTTCTGCCATAAATCCGTCCTCGGTTTTGATAAGGCCCATGATTTTCAAGCATTACTTAGGCAACTCGGGCTGCTTGCCTGGCGAACCTTAGGCAACTGCCAGCTATGGTACAATACCGATAAATCTCCTCTGCTGAAGACCGGGGCATGTGCAAGCACACAACTCAAGTTGCCACGCAAGTACGGTTGCGTGGCATAATCCTATTTCCAAGGGAGTGGCCAGGAGAGAGTTCATGAATCCTGGCACACAGATCAACCCCCTCCCCTAACTCCTCCCCCGAAGACGGGGGAGGGGGATTGGCTCGATGTTGCAACTGCAGAAACAAAAAAATGCGTTTCTGCTTACTGCTTTGGGGCAGGAAAATGAGGCCGCCCCGTCCCGCTAGCATGCGGGGCATCTTTGCGGCCTCGCGGTTTTGCCCCGCGCCGAACCCTACGTTGTGCTCGACTGCGCAAAGCGACCAGGCAAATCTCCTGACGGTTGGATGCCAATTGCCGAGTTCTAATATCGCGATACCCCCAACTGCGTATCCGCTCAACACAATGGGGAAGCTCCTCCAGGAGTTTCCAGTCCGTCAATTTCAGAGTTAAAAGCATCCCGCGAATATTCGTCAGCTTGTTTGAGACAACCTGCTCCGCTGCATCCAGCGTGTATCCAGGTACCGCATTAATATCAACTGTTAACCATTGGGCGCCGCGAAGTTGCTTGCGCGGAACGTCTAAACTGCGACGACGGAGATGCGTGAAGTGAGGTAGCGCTAACACCTCCGCTGCGACTTCGGCGGGATCGACCCCCAAGACCTGCAGCCCATGTTCAAGCAAAGCCTGGGATGCACCCCCAGGAGCACACCCCAATTCAACAACCGTGTCACCACGCACAAAGGGCAAGGCAGACCACTCTAACGATTCCTGCATTTTTAAATAAGCGCGACTGACAGCATGTTCGGGTAATTGCAAAGGCATAACTCCCCCAGGCCAGCATTCGTGGCGGCGCGACGTACGGTGGCATCCCAGCCACCACTCACCCGGTTCAACCAGCACCACGTCCAACATCCACCGATTGCGTCTGCTGGGCGGTCGCGGGACTGCTGGCATACGATCCCGTATCTCTTTGAGAGGAGAACAATTTCTCAATGCCTGCTCCGTTTCTAAGGCCAGACTGGTAGGTCCTGGCAAAAATCCTTTCACGCCAGGGATAGCTTTATCTCTTTGCCAGACATGGAGATCCTCAATAGGTTGTGTGGATAAAAAAGACTCTACCCCGGGCGCCTGCCAGACAGAATCCGCAAGCTCTTTGAGCAA
>CAWWCC010000083.1:0-11455 GCA_963935315.1 uncultured Planctomycetaceae bacterium
TATCTCCGCTGTGGATGACAAGAAAAAAAGCCTGGGGCAAAAAAACCCCAGAACCTTCTACAACCGACCAGGTATGGCCCAGATAAATTATAGTGAAGCAATTGAAAAAGAAGGAACCTTTGGTGATAAAGCCCAAGAGGCCTGGCGCATCGCCGAAAAACTGTGGCACAAGTATGGCAATCTCGAGTTAACATCTTCGCGCGGCTTCAAGATCCGCCTGGCAGGTCTTGAACGTTTAGAAAAAGAAGCCCAGCAGATCAAAGACGAATTAAATAGCATTCAACCTGACCTGCGCGAAAAAATCGAATCCGAACGTCTTGCTAATCTCTCAACAGCTCAGCGTGAGATCTTAGAAAAGCCTCTTGAGAAACTAGACTCCGAGCAAATGGAGTTCTACTATTCCACCAAAAACAATCTCGAGGTTACCTGGCAAGACCTGGCAAGTCGGATTGCGGAGGACACTCCCAGCAACTCTGCTCTGGTCCGAAAATTAGCCAGTCGACTATCCAAATTGACAGAGCGCATCAGGCTCACCAATTCGAATCGTGACGTTGCAAATTATGCCTATTGGGAAGATCGTTGCCAATTTGAACAAACAGAAGCCGCACTCAAAGGACGCGCTTTGGCCTATCACGGCCGAAAGACTTTTAAGGAAAAAGCCGACTTGATTGGGTCGCGGCGAATGTACGAAGAAAGCTTTAAACTTTGGGCAGAAGTTATTGAGGACTATCCCATCATCCTTGCAGATTCCACTGCCGGCGCTGACATCATGGATTACATTGATCAATACTCGTCCATTTTAGAACAGTTGGACAAGAGTCTTGCAGACGCCGATATCGATGCAAGTTTTCCTCTCTGGAATTTTCTGGAGATTAGCGACAGCAACAGAAAATATACAGAAGCAATCATGGCACATCACAACCGTTCCGGTAAAAAGCCAGAAACGGCTGAGCAACCACTCACAGAATAAAAACGGGGCAAAGGCAAACACCGCTTGTAGCCACCGCCCGGAACCACCTTTCCTGCCCGCTACTGTGTCCTGGGAGTTCTCGGCAGAATTCCCCTTTCCTGCTGGCTTCCTCTTTACCCCAAGTAGCCATATTTCGCACTTTCGCGGACACTGCCTCCCCTTTAGAATCGTCAGCTTGATAGAATTACAAGTTTGGACATATTCACCTAACTTTGCATCCCTCCAATTCCCAATCCTGCTGACTCGCAACCATGCGGATGATGGACCCGAGTCGTAAGGGTTGGCCAAAGTCCTAGATCGACTCTACGAAGGATATTATGCGAATCGTTGTACTAGGAGCAGGCACAGTAGGCGGTTCAATCGCCTCACTACTCTGTTTGCATCGTCATAGTGTCACCATCGTTGATGCGGATATGGAAAATATCCGACGCATTAATGAAACGATCGACGTACGTGGGCTCACCGGCTCTGCTTCACAATCCAGTGTATTATTTCAAGCAGGTGTTGGCAGTGCAGACCTTTGTCTCGCGGTTACCGGCAACGATGAAGTGAACATCGTAGCGGCCAGCATGTCCAAAGCCATGGGCGCGAAACGTGCTGTTGCCCGCGTCTATGCTCCCGTATTCCGCGATCTTAGTACGTTCGATTACCAACGCCATTTTGGGGTCGACCGACTGCTCAGCTTGGAACACCTGACCGCCCTGGAATTAGCACGCGGCATTCGTCACCCTGGATCTCTGGCAGTAGAAAATCTTGCCCGTGGTGATCTTGAGGTGCATGAAGTTGTCGTCACAGAAGAAAAGAAGGGGGTTGGCAAACCACTCAAGCAATTGCATCTCCCCGCGGGAGTGCGTATGGGATCTATCAACCGAGCAGGAAAAACTTGGATTGCTGGTGCTGAGGACAAAATTGAATTAGGCGATCGTCTAACGATTATTGGCAAGCGTGCAGATGTCGATACCGTCAAAGAGATGTTTTGTGCTGATGCAAATGTCAAGATTGGTGTCGTCATTGCAGGTGGCGGTGAGACGGGTTACCACCTGGCCAGCATCCTTGAAGGACCCCGGTTTGGAGTCGTCTTGATGGAGCGTGACAGAAAGCGTTGCGATTTCCTGGCCAGCCATCTGAAACATACAACCGTAGTCAACAGCGATGCAACACGACGAGCCAATTTAGAAGAAGAGCGCGTCGGCAGCGCCGATGTGTTTGTCGCAAGCATGGGCGAAGACGAAAATAATATTATGGCTTCCGTGGAAGCACGCGATATAGGTGCAAAAACCATCATGGCATTGGTTAGCCGTCCAGACTATGCCCATGTGGTCGGCAAGTTGGGAATAGACCAGGCCGTAAGTCCAAGAGAGGTGGTTGCCAAACAAGTACTGGGATATCTGACGTCGGGACCCGTGATTTCCAAGACCCGTCTGAGCGAAGAGGGAGAACTTAGCGTTTTGGAATTGGATGTGGCACCCGGAGCGCCTGCGACCGAGCATGTACTCGCGCGTCTGGAGCTTCCTGAACAGTGCTTGATTGCGGCGGTCATTCATGAAGGTTTTGCTAAAGTCCCCGGCGGCGACGATATCATTCAACCTGGCGACACGGTGGTGGCTCTGGTTGCTGAAAGTGTGGCGAAAGAAGCCGTGTCGTTGTTTGAAGGGTCCCGCGCATGAATCTACGTCTCGTCTCAGGATTGCTGGGAACGATTGCCTGGCTGATCGGTCTGACGATGGCATTTAGCCTGCCCGCAGCCTGGCCTGCCTTTGGTGGCCACGAAAAGTTTGAGTCGGGAGGATTCTTTGCGCTGATTGTCTCCATCCTTTTGTGTGGAGTAACGGGCCTGTGCCTGAAAATCATCGGTCGAGACGCGCCAGAAAACTTATACCGTAAAGAAGCGATGGCCGTTGTCGGTCTCAGTTGGGTTTTAGCCACAATCTTAGGCGCCATCCCCTACTATCTGAGTGATGTCGTGTATCGCTCCGAGGCAGGATTGGCAATTCCAATGGGGCTCGTGGAATGCCTGTTTGAAAGCCAATCTGGATTCAGTACCACAGGGGCCACGGTGCTGACCGATATTGAAAACCAGGACTGGGTGCCTCGTTGCATACTTTTTTGGCGTTCCAGCACCCACTTTTTGGGTGGCTTGGGAATCATTGTTCTGTTTGTGGCCGTCCTGGGACAAGGCTCTGCTGGCAAAGCACTGATGCGCGCTGAAATGCCGGGCCCCAGCAAAGAGGGAACCCAGGAACGGATGCAGCACACCGCCTGGACATTTGCCGCCATTTACTGTTTTTTGAATGTCCTCTTATCCATCCTGCTCAAATTGGAAGGCATGACCTGGTTCGAGTCGCTTTGCCATGCCTTTGGGACCATGGCCACGGGGGGATTCAGTACGCTCAATGCCAGCCTGGGCGGATTTCATTCAGCAAAGATTGAGTACACCGTCATCTTGTTCATGATTCTTGCCGGTACGAATTTCACACTCTTATACTTCGCACTCCAAGGCAAGCCAAACAAACTACTCAAGGATCCCGAATGGCGAACGTATGCTGGAATCATTGCCATAGCAACTCTTCTGATTCTTCTTATGGGACAAAGTCCTGTTCCTCCAGAACCTTCAGAACCAATCGGAGATCTGGCACGTCACGAAACTTCTTTTCGAAATAGCTTATTTCAAGTTGTTTCAATCCTGACCACGACTGGCTATGGATCTGAGGACTTTGATCTCTGGAGTAACTTCAGCCGCGCCTTGCTATTACTCCTGATGTTCATCGGAGGATGCGCAGGCAGCACAGGCGGTGGCATGAAAGTCATCCGTCATATTCTGTTCGTAAAAATCCTGCGGCGCGAAATTGAACATTCTTTTCACCCTACGGTGGTACGGCATCTTCGTTTGGGTGGAGAGTCGATAACCGATGCCGAACTACCGCGGAATATCCTGGTTTACTTTGGATTGATCGTACTGATTAGTTCTATCAGTTGGCTGACTCTGGTTGGGATCGAGCCAGACTCCACCTGGACGAATTCGAACCAGGCCGAATCCAATAAATTGCTAGACGCCGCTAGTGCTGTGACTGCGACACTCCATAACATTGGCCCAGGATTGGGTATTGTGGGTGCCACACAAAACTATGCCTCTTTCTCTGCCCCAGCAAAACTACTCTTTACATTCTTGATGATGCTGGGCCGCCTGGAACTGTTTGCCATACTGGTACTTTTCTCCCCAAGCTTTTGGCGTAATCGTTAGAAGTACCCCCGAGGGATCTGGATATTGAGCCGGATTCGGCAAGCAACCCAGATTCCTCGGGAGGACATCGAAAACATCAAAGCCGTGTGGGCTATCGCGCAACATATCGCTCTGAGAAACCCTGTACTTCCAACTAAAAACTCTTGCAATTTGTATTGTACGCTTTGCTTCGGCTAGGCAATTTAGGTCGATCCACAAGGTCCCTGCTCCCCAAACTGAGCCTCTTGATCCCTAAAGTCGATGGATACTCTGTGGGTACAGCTTGGCTTTAAACGGAGTGGACCTTGTCTGGTTGGAGATTCATTTATGGCAGCAAGGGATCCATGCGATTCGACCAAACACGCTGCTGTCGATTCGAGCAGATGGAACCGCGGCAAATGCTCGCCGCGAATGGCATCGCGCTATCTCAAGCGCCAAGCACACCATCTTCTTCAGAAGCATCGAGTTTAAGTGGGATTCATGGCAGTGTGCTTGAACCCGTTGCAAAGAACCTGACTCTCTCTACTGAGACACAGCCAGAAGATCTATTCTGCAGCGAAGGCGACCCTGGGGAATCGAAGGTCGTAAAACACTCGGGGGAAATCGATTTTGCACAACTTTTCGTACCCCCTTTGAATATTGGGTCCAGCCAGCGCCCCCCTATCCAAAGCACACCGGTATTCCTACTCCCTACTACTGAAATCCAACCCTTCCAAGCGCCGACATTATCGCTCTTTGTGTCCGCATCTCTACCAGATCCTATCTATGGCGGATCCAGTAAAAAAATAACACACAGCGCCTCAGAGGACGACAGTCCATTCGACGAAGTCTTTGCCGCACTCGCAAAGAACATCCCTTCAGACCAACAATCCCACCATACACAGGCTCAACCGATCGAAGACCTATTCGATGATAATGGCAATGATGCCGCCGACCCTGATTGGGGAGACCAGGATTCGATTGCCCCTTTCTTCGCACTCGAACCTGTTATCGACCATGAAAACTTCGAGGGTCGTAGCAAGCCATCTCCGGTCAAGAACATTCCCAATCCTTGGCAACCCAGTGTCGCGCAACGACCAACAACCGGAAATTGAGCACTGTATATAAAACACTGCTGACGGCGACAAAGTCGCTGCGCTGATGTAGAAGAAATCTGCGAGCCAGCTTAACCGGCTTTGAGCTTGTTCATCTCTGCTTTTAATTGCTCAATTTCTGCTTGCAAGCGGGCCGGTTCTTCAGGGTCATCCGGCTGTTGTTTGGCACCAACATATTGTTGTTGAAGTTGCGTAATCTTTTTCCGCAAAACCTCAATCTTCTTTTTCGCTTTTTTATCCATGCAAATAAATCCCGTTGATCACGCAAATTGGATTCAAACCGTGTCTAGTGAAAGGTACGCATCATGGCTGCAATAATGACAATTGCCATGGCAGCCAACCAGCCAAGATTGAGCCACTTACGCATCTGTCCTCGAAATCGATCTGCCGCTGCCGTTTTTCCGGCCAGGATCGAAGCTATAAACATAACCAAAAGGGCGAGTAAGAATTTAATGCCAAAGAGGATATGGTAGGTTGGTTCGAGTTTGCCCCCATTGACTTTGGCCTGACCGTTAATAGTCATAAAGTTATAAAATCCGCTTAGTAGCAGCAGGAAAGTTGCGATCCCGACCCATCGAGCCCAGATTGCTCTACGACCTGCATAGCAAGTGTCGGCGCTTGTTTTGTCTGTTTCCGCAGGGGCTAAAACAGTGCGTATGTAAAACAACCCTCCCACGAGAATGATTGCTCCCAGGATATGCAAGATACGTGAAAAGAGTTGCAAAACGTAAGAAGCATTTACTATGGGTGATTCGGCAAGTATCAAGGCCACTTGATCAAGGCCTGAATTCAGCAGGGCTGGCATATTCAGCGGGGTTGGCATGATATCACTCCAGTGAAAGAGGAAGTTCAACAGGCTTCACAAAGGGCACACACCCCCATTACAAACCTCTGACCTACGATGGTAAAGATCGCAAGTAACTTCGTCTACAGCCTATTAAGAACCGGGCGTGGCAAGCGGTAATAGATTCGCCATAAAAATCGATTTTTTTCAGAACAGGTCTGTAATTCCCCACTACTTTAAACAGAGAGTCTTTTCATAAACAAGTAGTGCTTTTAGCAGCATAATACACCAAAAATTGCCTAGAGCAACTTACCTGTATACGTAGCGAAAGCCGCCAAGGATTTCGGTAGCGCTACATCCAACGGTGTCCATCGAAATTCCTGGCGAATTTCGCTACGGCCGGAAATATTTCCGTAAGTTGTCCTAGGATACCTGCACCACAATCGCATAGGCAAAACTATTTTCCAACAACAAAGATACATTGCGCTAACGCTACCAGCACCCAACGAACTCCCACTCCCCACTCCCTTCACCCTTCACGCATCCACGCATCTACCAATTCCAATGCCTGCTCCCGGCTTTGAATCTGGCCTTCCAACTGGGCGTTGCGTAGAGTTTCTAGCAACTGGGCAAAATAACGGCCAGGTTGCAGGCCGTGCGCTATCAGGTCGTCGCCCGTTATAAGCTCGGGAGGATTGAGTTGGGCAATGGGGAGTTGCAACTTCTCCTGGCACAAGAGAACCCCCTCGTGAGTTGCTCCCAGAACTGCATTGGCAAGTTCCATCAATTCCTGGATTCCAGGGTGGACGAGACAACGCTGCAATTGGGGCCAAGGCATCGTCGTTGCTCCGTCCACGAACGACAGATGATCGTGCAACCAGGCAGCGCGATCCGTCTCCTTATTGCTAAATCGAAAACTGCGTCCCTGTTGCCTGATGGATTTCGCATCACCCGAATTCCAATTCAAAGCCGCGATGGCAACAGCCAGGGATTTGGTTTCTAAACATTCCAGGACTCTGAGAGCGTTATGGAAGCAATCTGGATCTTGAACAAATTCTGCAGCAGACGTGGGCATGATTTGTGCCAACAAACCCGATTCGAACAACAGCTGGCAACCCAATGCGCGCTGAGGATGCACAAGAATTCGGCGCATTTCGCCTCCAATGCGCTCGGCACTCACAACATGAATCTCTGCAGCCATGGACTGGATTGCGGCAAAAGTCGCAGGCTCTATCTGAAAGCCAAGAGTTGCCGCAAACCGCACAGCTCGCATCATGCGCAGCTTATCTTCAGCAAAGCGCTCGCGAGGCTCTCCAATAGCTCGAATCCTGCCCAAACGGAGATCTTCTTGACCTCCGACATAGTCAATGACCTCTTCGGTAAGTGGGTCATAAAACAAGCCGTTGATCGTAAAATCGCGCCGCCGCGCATCTTCTTCGGGGGTCGTGAAAACAACGGCCATGGGATGGCGCCCGTCGAGATAGGCTCCGTCGCTACGAAATGTAGCAACTTCAATAGGTGCGTATTGACGCCCATTCAAGACTGATATCACGCCAAAGGCCACCCCAATGGCCAAAGTACGACGATGCCCAAAAAGATCTCGCACTTGATCGGGGCGAGCACTAGTGGCCACATCGTAGTCCTGGGGCACACGACCAATCAGCTGGTCCCGAACACACCCCCCTGCCCAGTATGCCTCATAACCAGCCGAACGCAGCTTCTGAATGACGCGCTCAGCAAATTCTCTTTGTAAGTTAGGAGAGGGCATAAAAAAAACTACGAATAAACAGGGGGATTCTGCATACTGCTTTGCGAACGAATTGCTTGATCAATTCTCTTTGCCATAGCAGACCGCTCCGAATCCTGCCAGGTAAAGCCGAACTCGGTTGTCGGACGAAGAAAAAGCAGAGTATTTTCCACGGGCAAGACTCCCAGGGCTTGCTGGCAAGCCAGACTGTACACAAACATCTGCATCGCATAATGGTTCGCCTGCTGAGGGACACCCTCCGCGCTGACACGGTTCGATTTATAGTCCAGTAGATGCCAATCGCCGACAGCATCCTGGTACAGACAATCAATAAAACCATGGAAGTAGCATCCTGTCCAGGATTCCTCCTGCAGCGACCAGGGCAACAAAAACTCGACCTCACGACACAGTGTTTTTGCGCGGGCAATTTCTTGTGCCCGGTCAGTGACTAGAAAACGGCCAATCATCTCACCAGCTAGGGTGGCAGCTTGTTGCCAGTCTTCCTCAAAGTAGAGTGGTGAGAGAAAATCACATAGCTCTTGAACCTCGCTCGGATTTCCAACTTCAACCCGCTCCAACACGGCATGGACGAGTGTTCCCAGATCCTTGGAATCCAGCCCGGCAGGCTCTCCCGATTCCATTGCTTCCCAAGCTCGGTGCGATCTTTGGCTTGCCAGGCCCGAGAATTGAGCATCGGAATCTGTAGTTTCAATCAGTTGGCCCGTCAGTTGTGAAAACGAAAATCGCTTGCGATCCCCGACGTCTACCGGAACAGGTTCTACCGTACCAGGAACGGTCCCCTTATCTCTTTGGACGAGTTCATTGGTTTTTTCGACAAGCTCGATCAAATCAACACCACGAGATTTGCTCATTGGTTTGCGTTCCGTCGGCGGCAAATCCGTAGTCACCAAAACTTGGGGGGAGCAGTAATTGGTAGGCAGATCAACAATACATTGCCCACTTTGCAAGCAGAATCGTTTTGCCAAAAATTTCAGCCAGGCACTGGAAGGGTTTTCTAAATCCTTTTCTAAATTCTTGAAACTACTGGAAAGTATCAATCGGTCGGCGGCGCGTGTGCAGGCAACATAGAGCAAACGGTTACGTTCGGCCATTTCATGTTGTTGCTCAGCGAACTGGTGCATATTCCAGCCAGCGCAACAATTTTCATGTTGACTGGCCGTTTCGGGAGATACAAGTGGACCAAGTTTTTCGTCGAACACGGGACGACTGGAGGCATGGGGTGACTTGCGGCCCAGGTCCGGCACCACAACCAGTCCAAATTCAAGCCCCTTAGAATTGTGAATGGTCATGATGCGAATCGCATCACACTCGGCACGCGAAGCGGCTAACGGTTCTTTGGGAGTTCGTACCACAAATTCTGAAAGTTGGGTAATAAAACCATCCAAGTCTCCAGGGTTCGAGCGATCGTGCGAGCGTGCCTGTTCCAAAAGTTTGTGGACATTGGCCAGTTTGCGCTGCCCCATAAACTCAGCCAGCAAGATGGCATCATAACCCGTTTGGGCGATCGCCATGCGGAGCAACTCCGCCACCAGTTTGCAATCCTTGATCGCGCGCAAGCCTTGAAGGGTACTTGCTGCACGGCGAACTTTCGCACATTCTGCATCACTTAATTGCGGCGGCAATGCTGCAGCAAACAAACCGGACCCCAGTGATCCGTGCGCCTCCACAAGCCAAAACAGGGTTTCATCCTCTAAAGAAAAGAGCGGACTGCGTAGCGCTCCTGCCAAACTCAAATCATCCGACAAACTGGCGACGGCACGAAGCAAATGAAGCACATCATGTATTTCCTGCTGGGCATAAAAAGCACGGCCCCCGGTGAGATAGTAGTCGAGTCCATACTCACGAAGTGCCTCTTCATAAATATTGACGTCGCTTAGTGAACGGAGCAGGATGGCAATATCCCCCAACTGCAAGGGTCGCAGCAAACGGCTTTGCGGATCGACTACGATTGGCTCAGCCTCATCAAGAAGTTGAGAGAGTCTCCTGGCGATAAAGCGGGCTTCCTGCGTTCGCTCTCTTTGTGCCGGACTTCGATGCAATGCGTGCTGTTGGAATTCAGCTGGCTGCACGCCATTGCCGACATCCTGCTGATCACAAGACCACAAGAATTCCACTGCGGGTAGAGGAGCCTGTTGGGATCGGTGCGCCACCAAAGGCTCGTACGTCTGCTCAAAAGCTTCACAAAATAGAGCGTTCACAAAATCGAGAATTGCTGGCTGGCTACGAAAATTGGTAGTCAGCGACAATCGACTGGCTGCAGGCAAATGTGCCCGTAACGCATCCGACACCTCGGGTTCTGCTCCACGAAAGCGATAAATCGACTGCTTGAAATCGCCCACCACAAACAAACCCTGCTCGGCCCATTGCTCGCCACACAGTGCTTGCACAATGGCAACCTGCAGAGGATCCGTATCCTGGAATTCGTCCACCATGAGCAGACGCATACTTTGGTTTAGTTTTCTCTGTATGGCCGGAAACTGTTCGTTGGTCAACAAGCGGTAGGTTTTGACCAGCAGGTCATCAAATTCTAATACGCTGCGCCCCTGCTTGACTCGTTTGTAGCTGGTCGATACGTCTGCAACCAAGTGCAATAGATCAAGACCCACTGCTGCCGTCTGTTCCAGGGCCGCGTCATCCAGTAGCCGTTGCAGGGGACTCTTCTTGGTCAGATTACGTACCTCAGAGCAAGCATCACGATAATGATTAAATTCTTCCTCGCTGCTCCAATCGACCTTTTGACACACTCCCTGCACCCTGGCCATATCGTGCAACTGCCCCAGTAATTCGACGACAGAGTCCGGCTCTTGTTTTAGTTTTTCCAAAAGACTAAGTATCTCTTGAAAACGATCCTGCAGGGTCTCTTTGCTCACTGCAGAGGTCTGACAAAGTTCCCGCAATTTGCTCACGGGCTCCTCAGCCAGGAAGTGCTGCACTGCTGCTGGAACGAAATGCTCTGCATGGTGCTGGCGCCAAACGGCCACCAGCTCGGAAGAGGTGGCTGTTCCCCATAGCTCAAGAGCCCTGGATGTGTTTTTGCTCAATAGATCCGCAATAATATCGCGCAGGTTTTGCAATCCAAAACGGGTTGCCAACTCGATCAACGGCTCATGATTCGCAATGAGCAGCTGCCGCAGCCGATTGTCCAAGGTTTGTATTCTCAGCAATTCGGCTGCAGGTCCACTGAGCAACTCAAAGTGCGGATCGACTGCAGCCTCAGCCGCATAACGACGTAGCAAGGTTGCACAAAAACTGTGAATCGTGCTTATCCGAGCTTCGTCCATCGCAGGGATTAATTGTTGCCAGGATTGCTTCTCTCCCTCAGACGAAGCCTCTTGCAATCGTTGATGACAACGATTGCGAATCCTTTCGCGCATCTCACGCGCTGCTGCATCTGTAAAAGTTATCGCCACCAGCTCCGTAAGCTCAGCGACAGGCCCCAGCACACTGGGGTCCAGGTAGGACAAAAACCTCTCCGTCAGCACAAACGTCTTGCCACACCCGGCTCCAGCTGCCAGCGACACACTTCGATCATGCGCATCCAAAGCCAGACGCTGCTCTGCAGTCAATAGCGTGGCGGTTTTCTTGGGTGTCATACCAACCTCACTCCCCCCCATTTGGC
>CAWWCC010000084.1:0-11450 GCA_963935315.1 uncultured Planctomycetaceae bacterium
AGGTATCACCGGCCGTTTTCAAAGTCGAAAGCACTAGGTCTTCGTGATCGACATATTCGCCTACCGCTAAAACAACTGCCCGCTCAATGACATTCTTCATCTCACGCACATTGCCTGGCCACCGATAGCGAAGCAGTTCTTCCATTGCACGTGGCGTAAACCCCTTCAAGCGACTGCCCGTTTCATCGGCGAACTTACGTAGAAAGAAGTCCGCCAATTCTGGAATGTCTTTGGGACGCTTGCGCAATCCTGGCACGAATATTTCCAGCACATGCAACCTGAAATAAAGGTCACGACGGAATTTCCCCTCGGCTACGTCCTTCTCTAGATCTCGATTCGTAGCTGCGATAACGCGCACATCCACGGTAATCTGCTCACTACCACCAACTCTTTCAAAAGGATGGCCTTCGAGGACACGCAAAAACTTCGCCTGGATATTGGGACTCATTTCGCCAATTTCGTCGAGCATAAGCGTACCTTTGTCCGCTTGCTCAAATTTACCCATCTTGCGCTCTGTAGCTCCCGTAAACGAGCCTTTTTCATGACCAAAAAGTTCACTTTCGAGAAGGGTTTCGGAGAGTGCTGCACAGTTCATGCAAACGAACGGTGATTTCACTCTCGGACTCGAAAAATGCACGGCCCGCGCAACCAGTTCTTTACCGACACCGCTTTCGCCCCGAATTAAAACCGTAGCACGGCTTGGCGCCGCACGCGCTATTTGCTGGGACACCCGCAGCATGACTTCACTAGAACCCACAATTTCACTTTGGACGCCTAACTGCTCACGCAAGTTCACGTTTTCGGTCTGAACCTGATTAAGATCCTCAGCAAGTTCTTGCCGCTTTTTGAGATTTTCGAGTGCTACCCCAACCGTGTCCGCAACAGCCAAAGTAAATTCCAAATCTTCTGGATCCGTGGTGACTTCAGCATCGGTCGTGTAAAGATGCACCAATCCATGAATATGCCCGCCCATTCTCACAGGGGCGCAGATGACGCTGGTAGCAAGTATCTCTCCCCGACTATCCCGATTGCCAAGATTGCTGTCGTCCATGACATTACGTGCCATGACCGCTTGACCATCATTTAAAACAGTAGATGAAAGAAAGGCTGAAACGCGGTGGTAAGAGTGGTCACTATCGCTACGGGAGGCAATCACTTCCAACTCTTGGCCACTACGTTGTCCCGTAGCATCACGCACCCTCAATAAAAGAGCTCCAGCATCGACGTGTGTACCCTCAAACAACCCATTGATTGCCACATTGGCCAGCGATACCACATCAGTAGATTTGGCCAGTTCAAAAGCGAGTCGACAAAGTTTGGCGGCCGCTCGACCCACTTTCGGAAAAGACTCATCCGTGTCATCCAACGAGGGTTCGTCAAGATACCGGCTTTGTTCTTTGCGGTGCGTAATGGTCGTCGGTTCAAAGGTTTCGAAGATACTCGCCGCGTCCTCCGTCTCAATTCCTTCTAGATCCGTGCCCTGACTAACGGATTTGGAGGCTTTCAATAAACTTCCCGTTTCAGGAAAAGCCTGCGAGAGATCTTCGACGTAGGCCAGGTGAGAATTGCCGATTTGCAGGATGTCTCCAGGTTCCAAGACATGATCCTGGGAGAGACGCTCACCACTAACCTGGGTACCATTACGACTATCCAGGTCACGAATCTTCCACATACCCTGCGTATGAAAAACCTCGGCATGATTACGACTGCAACGTTCGTCTTTGACGACAACCGTATTGGTCGGGGCTCGTCCCATGGTGACAGATTCACCCGGGATGAGGCGCACAACGTCCGCCCATTTTGAACCATCTCGAATTATTAGGTAGGCGTTCATGGTGATTGTTCGAGGGATTTCACACTCCAACCCATCAGCCCCTAAACCCGAGGACGGGGTTTAATGGCTGGCCAGCGACATCGGCCTTGATATCGTTGCCAGGACAACAACGATACAGGCTGTCCAGCTGGAAGGATAAGACATGTTCTATGCTGCCATAACCGCGGCAATAATACCAACTTATTCCCACCAAGGCCTTCGATTCAAGTCATAGAGGCTCTTTCCTGGTGATCTCATAACGTCTGCCAGTAGAATATCCCTATTATGGGGCCTCTAGCGACTGCAACGGCTCAAAAGGGATCTTGGCCAGGCCCTCCCAGATTGACGCAAAATTGTTGAATACAGGCCAATTAGCAACTAGGCTAGAGACTATACGCTTTATGGACAGTGAGGAGAAGTATCAGATGAACAGCTTTCAATTCGGCTTGTTTCAAAAACGCTGCCTGGTAGCAGTGTTCATTGCTGCGTGCCTGGCACCTCAGCTTGCAATCGCACAGTTCGTCAATCAAGCCATCGGAGGTATTGCGGTCGATGCCCAGGGCGTGCTCTCCACGCCCACGGAGCTCGATCAAGAAAAACTTGGCCAGATACGACAACAAGCACATATCCATATGCTTGATGACATTGAGAGGTGGACTGATTTGCGCGCAGTTTCGCTCAAACAGATCGAAGCTCAATTGGCTGAAAGCCGCAGGCTCGAAAAACCTGTACCCCCAGAAGTCTTGTATCTGGCAGGTCTGCAGCGGGTACAGTACGTGCTCGTTTATCCCCAGCAAGGCGATGTCGTACTGGCAGGACCTGCCGAAGGCTGGCGGATGGATGCCATGGGAAACATGGTTGGCCTTACCTCGGGTCGCCCCGTTTTGCTCCTGGACGATTTGGTGGTAGCGTTGCGCACACGTGATGTATCACAACTGGAACCCATCTCCTGCTCAATCGACCCCACTCCTGAAGGCATCCAGCGATTGCGTACCTTGACCAGTCGTCAGAACCGCATTGGTAATATTGAGCACACGCTGGCGTCCATGGAAAACGCGCTTGGTAAGCAAGTTGTCTCGGTTACAGGTGTCCCCCCAACCAGCCACTTTGCCCGTACGATGGTCGCTGCCGATTTTAGAATGAAACGATTGGCGATGGGTATGGAACCGGCTCCCATCGATGGGATGCCCAGCTTCTTGGAAATCCTCCGGGAAGGGCGCGGTAATCCAAACATGTCCCCCCGCTGGTGGTTGGCCCCCAACTACCTACCCCTGGCAAAAGATGTTGCTGGCCAGACGTGGGAACTTCGCGGCCAGGGTGTTCGGTGCATGACCGAACAGGATTATCTCGACGACTCCGGACGACGCAAAACCTCTGCCAAATCCGGAATTGCTGCCCAGCGCTGGGCTGATACGTTTACCAAACGGTTTAATGATCTGGCCGAACAGGATTCTTCCTTCGGCAAATTGCGCAACGCCATGGACCTGGCCATTGCCGCTGCCTTGATTGATCAGGAGAGAATGCTGGACCAGACAGGTTTGGAGCTTCCCGAGCTGATTCGTGAATACCCAATCGTCCGTTACCATGCTCCCACACAAGTATCTTCCCAGGCAACCTTTGTCCAACGACGAGGTGATTATTTGGTCAGTACCTCAGGCGGCGTGCAACTGCTCCCTTGGAAAGTTGTCGAGCAGTCGCATCATTCTGCCGAACTTAACCAAATACACAAGCAACTCTCGACCACAAGCACAAAGTGGTACCGGGAGTGAGTCGGTAGGTGAGCCGCATCCGCCGCCGCCTGGCAAACTTCATGCGGAGCATGATGGCCACATTGCTTCAAGACACCGGTGCTTCAAGACACCGGTCGCAGGTGCGTTGTGCAGCGTGAACTACCAAAAGATGGTGTGTTGCGTCCCCGACTTTCTACTTCCATGCTTTTGGTCGAACTACGTTCTTGACCAGTCCCAGTTTTTCCAGAAATCGTATCGTGAGCCAGGTGACGTCGAATTCCCACCATTTATGTCCGTGAGCAGCGGCGCGCTGGTCGGCGTGGTGGTTGTTGTGCCAGCCTTCGCCATTGCTCAACAGACCTACGAGCAAGTTATTCCGACTGTTATCGTCCGTTTCGTAGTTACGGTAACCCCATACGTGCGTAACCGAGTTGACACTCCAGGTGATATGCCAGGTGAGCACCGTTCGCACAAAGACACCCCAGACCATGAGGCTGGCACCAAATTGGATCCCATCCATGGGAGTTCCACCCATCGGCCACCCGATTAGGAAGCCTGCCCCAAAAAAGACCAGCATGGAGGCAGCATAAATTTTTAACCAGTTTTCGCTCCGCTCGAGCTTCATGTAGAAAGGGTCACGCAAGATGTCGCGCGTGAACTTTTCGTAGTAGTGTACATTCGTAAAATCTCGATTCTGAAACATCAACCAACCACAATGCCCCCATAAGAAATTCACCATGGGACTATGTGGGTCAGGACGATGATCGGAATGTTTGTGGTGTATCCTATGCATAGCAACCCAACAAGCGGGGGTGTCTTGCATGGTACATGCTCCCAACACGGCCAACGTGTGTTCGAGCCACTTTGGACAGGTCAGACCCTGGTGGGTTAGCAGGCGGTGATAACAAAGATTGATGCCCAGCGTACCAAAAAAGTAAAGTCCCAGGATGGCCAATACGACACCGGTCCAGCTAAAAAACCATGGCCAAAATGCCAGGCATGCCAAGACATGGATTGCTGGAATACCTATCGCGTATCGCCACCGAACCTGAACTGGACTGACAGTCTGTTCAGGCCAGGCAAGCGGATCCCATGCGGGCTGTCCATCTCCCATGGGAGACATATCCACTGTGGAATATTCGCTGTCTGTATCATTTTGTTCATCGGGTGCAACGTCGGTGGCCATCGAAATCAATTCCGATTCTGCAAATTGCTAAAACGGGGAAAATAGGTGCCAGCCAGTATACTAAACCCCCATTTCGATCCAAGAGCGGTGTTCGCGCTAGCCCGTAGATTTCACCTGCTTCTGCTGCGGTAGCGGGGGCTCTTTTCTGGCCGCGTTATGCTATAGAAAATAGATACTTTAGGTGCTGGAACCAATTCCTATTGGTGGATTTACGTACGTTATTTACCCGACAAAAATCTCTCTCCAGTTCTCAGGCTTTTCGCGCAGGTTGACAAGACGGATTGCCTGCAAGTCCGCAACCAATTGAGGCAGCATCCGGTCTACAAAACCTGTAGCAGCTAATTGCGAAATACCTTGCACATCCTTAAGCTCTCCCAGAGATGATTTCAGCAACACCAATTCATCAGCCCCCAAGACAATTGCCAGACGCCCTGCAATCGAATCGCTAGTCACATCCCAACTGATACGCAGACGGGTTCCTGGCAAATGGGGTTCGTTCTGACGCATCCAAGGAGCAACCCCAAATATTGTGCATGCCCGGTCCCCCACACGCTGGCAAAGGAGTCGGTCATCTTCAATGAGCGGAATCTCGGGGAGTCGGTCGTGCAGCAAGTGTGCCGTAACTGTCATCAAGTCAATGCACATCCAATGCGCAGCCCCTTCGCTGAGAGGTGTCTGGGCGTGATAATTACGAACTTGTTCCACCAAAGCTCCCCCTCCAGCAATCAACACGTGATGTGCAGGAGATTGAGAAGCCAACCAGTGTTGTAGTCGATCAGCCAGGTCTGGCATATCCAGCAGACTACCACCTACTTTGACAACTCGAATAGCGGTGCGATTCACAGAACGGACCTCTCCAGAGCTATTTGAGCCAAGGCATAGGCACACGCAGAGTTGCTAACCTCGGGCCCCAATCTGTCGGCCAGCGATACAATGTCTGGTTTAAAATCCAATAAATCGACAAGCTGGCGGAGCAAAAACTCACCTCGCCCACTAAGCAGTATTGTCTGCGGCGAAGTTTCCATTGTGCGAAGCACTGTTTCGACGGCTGCCTGCAAGTGCTCCAGCTGTGCCTCTCGAATGGCCAAAGCGGCGTGCTGAGCATCAGCACTCGAAAAAAAACTGGAATCCGCACAGACTGTGCGTGCCAGACGCGCCTGGGCAAACGCTTTTGTTCGTGGCCTGCCGTCCGCCGTATGCAAATCATTGTCGTCTGCAGGCAGATCCTCCAGGATCAAATAAGCGTCGACGGTTGTGGCAAATACCTCTTGGGCCACCTGGCAAGGTTCGCCTCGCCAGGGCAAACGCCGCACCACAGCACACACTGGACTGCGCTCGACACCCGTATACACCAACTCGCTGCTCGCCAAGCGCTCGGGATCCGTAAGCCCCACCGTTTGAATGGATCCATTGACCAGAGGAATGATATCGCAAGTCGTCGAACCAAGATCCAGCAGCAGAGCGGAATGCTCTTTCGTAAAACGAGCCGTATAGCTTGCCAGCACATGCCAATTACTGGCAGCAGCTAACAGTGGTTGCTGGCACGCCTGGGAGACACTCACCAGACGTCCATCGCAAAGATAAACGACAATGTCTATCGCACCAGCTGCCATCTTCACAGCATCCAGTATCGCTGTGACGCCTTCGGCTTTGGTAGAAAAGCAGTCTGCTAATTCACCCGTCATTGTCACAGCCAGTTGATCTGCTGCGGGAGCAGTAGCGAGCAGACGCGTGAGCGTGTCTGCCAGTTCCTCGTGTCTTTGCCACAGGGGAAATGGCCAATGCGTGGTAAAACCTTTACTGTGGGCAAGTTTCAAGTTGGCTCCACCGATGTCCAACGCCAGAGTGTTCATAGTGGGGATCTTCCTGCATCAGACATAAGGTGGGGGCCATCGACCCTGGCAGTGGCTTTGCTCTCACAAACGGTTAGAACCAATCTGTATTTCTCCAAAGTACCTCAGGTCTTTTTAGCAGAGGCCAGCATTTCGGGAGTGTCATCTTTCATAGCCCTTATTATCGGAGCGTTCCATTCGCTACGAATTCTACTGGCTCAAGTCGAAACGTGGGATAGGTCGCTTTGCCTGCTGCATTGGCTACCATGGCAGCAACTAGATTCTCTCCCGTGGCTGCCCTCAAACCCACGTACGAAGTCGTCAGTCTCGGATTCACCTCGATCAAGACATCCTGGCTCCCATCCCCTGCAGAGCCCAATACCAAATCAACGCCTACATAGCCCAATGCTCCCGGCAAAGCCTCCAAAACACGACCGGCAAGTCGGGTGGCCCTCTCTGCCAAATCTTTCTCCAGCAGGAGCGAACCCCCTAGATAAGTAAAGCGTCCGTCCCCACTTAAATGCTGACGACAGGCAGCCAGGGGAACTTGATGATCAGGCCCACACAAATACGAGACACTGGCGGCAATCCCAGCACAATAACGCTCTAAACGCCTGGGCCAAGGGTAGGGCGGAGGTTCATCCTGTGCACTGTCGACGAGCAACATATGCTGCGACCCCGCTCCCACAACCGGTTTGAGAACCGCCGGATAATTAAAATTGGCTGGTAATTTCTCAGTGTCGGCCGGCAGCACCACAGCCTCGGGAGTCGGGATCCCAGCAGCCGCACAGGCGCAGGCAGTGCGATGCTTGTCGGATGTGAGTGCTACAAATGTTTCTGACGGAGCCAACAGATTCGCCCCTGCTTGCCGTGCCAACGCCAGGGAATCGAGCAACACAGAATCAAATTCTGGAGCGACCATCATCGTATGATCTGCGGCAGCTGCCAGCCGTGTGATCTCTTCCTGATGATGGGATGCCGAATGCACATCGACAATATCACATCCGGCAAGTTCCAGACCACTGAGCCGAATATCACGCAATACACTGACACGGCAACCCTCAATTGCCAACAAGTCGGCAGTCAAAGCATTGAGCATCGCCGTCCCTTCTGCCAGCAAAGAAGCAGGAAGCGCTCCTGTCTGTTCCACCAGCCCACCACCCGTAATCCACTCGTAGAGAAAAAAGTGCATACAGCCTGTTGAGGAGCGAGCGGTGATGGAAGGTGGCAAAGAGTGCAGTGCGCGCTTCACGCAAATACGGGTGCAGATACTCGGGCTAGCCGGCGCGCGAATCTCTTGACTTGGAATTCGTCTAAAAAATCCCCAATTGATCTCGAGCGTCCTCGGTCATGCGATCGGGTGTCCAAGGTGGAGTCATAACGAGCTTAACATCGACTTCGGCCACTTCATCCAGACGTCCAACAAAGTCTTTCGATTGGCCCAGTAGCTGGGGGCCAGCAGGACAAGCGGGACTGGTCATCGTCATCTCGACGACAACATTGGATTTATCGTCGTCTGCCGCTTCGACTTTGATTTCGTAGATGAGTCCCAGATCGACAATATTGACAAATAACTCTGGATCGATCACTTGCTTGAGTGCTTCGCGCACTTTGTCTTCTGCAATAGGCATTGGTCATTCTCCTCAAGAGGCACAGTTTCTGAGTAACTGCAGATTATAGCAAGTCTTTTAGCCTGGCACTGCCCGTCCAGCCTACATATTTCGCCCATTTCACACGAGGCTAACCCACAAATACATGCCATCCTGAAGGAGCGCAGCGACTGAACGATCTAGTTTCTAGTAGAGTTCGTGTTGTAAACTTGACGAGCATAAGCCCTCCTGCCGACACAAAATCGGACTACAGCTTAAGAGAAAGCATGCCTCACTCAGCTGTGGGTCAGATTCCTCGGTCGCTGCGCTCGGTCGGAATGACAAATGACAGGTGTTCCAATTACTTGAGTTGCCGCAATAGTCATTACCCCGAAGGGGTATCACATTCAAAGACCAGGGTACCCCGGCTTGCCGGGGCACCCTGGGGAGATCCAATCGCTAGCAGCTTACCCTGAAAGGGCCACACAATCATTGCACCACGATCTAGTGTGCAACCCCGATGGGGTAAAAATGCGGGTGATTCACCCGCGGCTAGCTGGGCGATTTCAGTTCTCTGTGAGCCGTACGAGTATCTGATCGCCGTCCACTTTGACTTCGTGAGCAACAGTTGCTTTCGTGGCAGGCATGGTGATCGCAGCTCCTGTAGCCGCGTCAAATTTGGCCCCATGACGCGGACAGGCAATCGTGGTACCTGGCTGGGTTTCGGCTTGCACATCGCCCACTTCCAAAGCACCATCACTCAGAGGGCCACCATCGTGCGTGCAGACATCGTCCAGCGCGTAATAGTGTCCGGCTGCATGGATCAATACAAGCAAACGATCTTCAACTTCTACCAATAGAGAACCAGGATCAGCCATTTCGGAAGTTTTGGCTGCAAAGACAAAGGAAGACATAGTGTTGTAGACCGCAGGGATAATTCAGTAGGGATAATACAGCAGAAATACTTCGAAGAGTCTAAGGCCAATCCAATATCCCCCTCTCCCGTTTACGGGGGAGGGGCGATCAGGGACGCACTGCATACACTTTCATGACTCAGGACTCTTACAATTCCCGCACGCGTTGGCCGATAGCTTCGCCAAGTGCTTCGCGAACACTTTCGATGGTGATTCGATCAAACACCTGCTGAAAGAATCCTGTCACGATCATTCGGACAGCTTCCTGCCGCGTGTATCCACGTGTCATGGCATAAAACAATTGCTGATCATCCACACGCCCTGAAGTGCTGCCATGTGTGCAACGCACATCGTCTGCTTCAATTTCAAGACCTGGAATTGAATCGGCTCGTGCCGACGTGGCCAGCATGAGGTTGTCGTTGCGTTGATAGGCGTTGGTACGTTGGGCTCCCTCATCCACTTTAATCATGCCACGCCAAACCGTCCGCGAATGATCCTGCAAGGCTCCCTTGTAGAGCAAATCACTTTGGCAGTGTGCTGCCTGGTGATGCTGATGGGTGTTGTAGCACAGATGCTGACTCCCTTGCGTGAACATGACACCATTCACTTGTGCCTCGGCATCCTGACCGGTCAATGCTACGTGCTGATTCACTTTGGCCATCCGGCTTCCTAAGGCACCAATGGTCCATTGCAAATTGGCATTGGCAGCGACGTGTCCCATTTGATGTGCAAAATGCCAGACTCCGCTTCCCCAATTCTGCAAGTTGACATAACGCAGGCGAGCTCCCTTCTCAACGATGAGTTCAATGGATCCACAATGCAATCCACCCGCCTCTGCTGTATCGCTGGCCGACTCCGCCATAAAGGTCGCCTCGGCTCCTTCCTCCAGAATGACCAGTGTTTTTCCAATATCGATGCCACCATCGGTCATGACCGAAAGGGCATGCAAGGGTTCGTCAATCTGCACACCTCGAGGAACAAAGAGCAATGTACCTCCGCTCCAACAAGCGGCGTTTAAAGCAGAAAACTTATCGGTGCCTACCTGGACCAGTTGACGCTCAAAATACGGGCGGATCTGATCACCGTGCTCGGACACAAGCTGATCAAGACTGCCGAACAGCACACCTTGCTTGGACCATTTTTCGGCCAAGCCGCCTTCCTTGCTCTGGCTGTTAACCGAAATACTCTGTCCCCCCAGTTGCACACCTTCAGCCAACAAAGCATGGGGAGCAGAAGCCTCAGCAGGCTCCTCCATCAAGAGTGAATAGCGGTCGAGTTTAAACAATCGAATATCTGTACGCATCCACTCTTCATCACGACCCGTAGGCATGCCAAGCTCGTTAAAACGAGTCCACGCGGCGCTGCGTAAATCGCTTAGCCAGCCTGGCTCGCCACGTGCGTCTTGAAAAGAATCAAAGGTCTCTTGCGAAAAACCAGGGCTCGCTAAGGTAGCACTCATGAGGTAAACAGTTTCTAGGATATCGGACAGATTGGTAAAGTATGCCAGACCAACTCGGCTCGGCAGGTAAAATGGGGAACTCGAATTCAGTTCGCGGATCGTCTACTAGCCCACGCTGCCTTCCATTTGCAATTCGATCAAACGATTCATTTCGACAGCATATTCCATGGGCAATTCTTTGATCAGTGGTTCAATGAACCCACTCACGATCATCGAACTCGCTTCGGCTTCGGTCAGGCCACGACTCATGAGATAGAACAATTGCTCTTCGCCGATGCGTGATACGCTCGCCTCATGTTCAATCTGAACGTCTTGCTCTTCAACCTCAATATAGGGGTAGGTATCGCTGCGGCTATCGGAGTCCAGAATCAAAGCATCACACACCACATTGCTTTTGCATTCCGTGGCGCCATCCTCGACTTTGCACAAACCGCGGTAACTACTGCGCCCACCGTTTTTGCTGATACTTTTTGAGATAATGCGACTTTTGGTATTGGGCGCACAATGAACGACCTTCGCCCCAGCGTCCTGATGCTGTCCCGTGGACGAAAATGCGATCGAAAGAATCTCGCCACGTGCTCCCGGCTCCATCATATAAACGGCCGGGTACTTCATGGTAAGATGGCTCCCCAGGTTGCCATCGACCCATTCCATGAGGGCATTTTCGTAAGCCATTGCCCGCTTGGTAACCAGATTGTATATGTTGTTCGCCCAATTCTGGATCGTGGTGTAACGACAACGGCCGTTCTTTTTGACAACCACTTCGACGACAGCCGAATGCAAACTTTCGGTCGTGTACATGGGTGCCGTGCAGCCCTCGACATAATGCACTTCGGCGCCCTCGTCGACAATAATCAGCGTCCGCTCAAACTGCCCCATTTGCTCCTGTCTCTTATACACATCTCCGAGCCCACGAGACGGACTCCT
>CAWWCC010000085.1:0-11443 GCA_963935315.1 uncultured Planctomycetaceae bacterium
ACCCTCGAAACAACGTGTTGATGGCACCAGGAGGTGATCTCACGTGCTTGTCATGTGAAGACGTGCTTGAAAAAACGCGTGAAATCCTTTCTGCGGATGACGAACTTCCTAAAGTGGCTTGAAATCCTGACAGTCTCACCCGTGCCCTGTCAGGATCCTCTCGTTTGAGACTTCAAAAACCTCTACAATGGGGTCATGAATATCATCTCCACCTCACGCGCAG
This sequence comes from uncultured Planctomycetaceae bacterium, assembly GCA_963935315.1. Classification (GTDB taxonomy): domain Bacteria; phylum Planctomycetota; class Planctomycetia; order Pirellulales; family Lacipirellulaceae; genus Bythopirellula. The sequence continues at coordinate 224 of CAWWCC010000085.1, forward strand.
CACTCGTGCTATGTCCTGTCCTCGTAACGGCAAATGCGTGTGGCCTCGAGCAGCCACCCACAGCAAAAAACGACGGATCTGCTACAGTCCCTGAAGTTGAGGTCGAGGGCGTTGGGGGCGATGGCGTTGGGCAACAAAAAGACAATGGCAAGCAGATTACCCTCTTTGACGGCAAACGATCTTACAAGTACTTAAAAAAAATCTGCTCTTACGGCAACCGCATGAGCGGCAGCGCAGGCATGAAACAGCAACAGAAACTGCTGGAAAAGCATTTTGTTGACCTTGGTGCGCAAGTTGCTTATCAAGAATTTCAAATCCAACATCCAGTGAGTCGCCGAGACGTTCGCATGGCGAACATGATCATTGAGTGGCATCCTAAGTCAACCGAACGCCTGCTGCTTTGTGCGCATTACGATACTCGACCATTACCTGATCAAGACCCTAACCCTCACAAACGACGTGAAGGAGTCTTCCTGGGAGCCAACGATGGGGCCAGCGGCGTGGCACTCCTGATGGAGCTCGGTCACCATGTGGGTCAATTGCCCGAGCGGTATGGTCTCGACTTTGTTTTCTTTGATGGTGAGGAGTTGGTCTACGTTGATCCTCGCGACCGTTATTTTCTTGGCAGCGAGTGGTTTGCACGAAAGTACGTAAACGACCCGCCCGACCATCAGTATCGAGCAGGTGTCTTGTTCGACATGGTTGCAGATGCCAAATTAACAATGTATCAGGAAGAACATAGTGTGATGTGGGAACAGACACGTCCCTTGGTTAAAGAAATCTGGAATACGGCACAAAAAATGGGCGTGAAAGAATTTATTCCTCGCGTCCGTTACCTGGTCAGGGACGACCATCTGCCACTGAATAAAATTGCCAAGATTCCCGTGTGTGATTTGATTGACTTTGAATACCCAGACCCTCGTAATCGTTTTTGGCACACGACCGCTGATACTCCCGCACGTTGCTCAGCTGATTCGCTGGAAAAAGTAGGGCGTGTCATCCAAACATGGTTAAAAACTAAACGCTAGTATCAAACTCTAGAAAGTGACATCTTGTTACTACCCGACCCACTACGCCTGTCGATTGCTCTGGTGCCACTGGCTGCCTACGGTCTACTCATTGGCATGCTCAACGCCAGAAGACGGCCTTTTTTGACCAGTGGGGGAGCCGACCTGGCAGCTTTGGGCGCCGCCATGTCAGGAATGGTACTGGTAGGCCCCATAGAACTCTTTCGTCCTGAAGCTGCCTCGGCTGAATATGGCAGTTACGTCTGGCTATTTCTGCTTGTGTTTTACTGGCTGTGCGTCTGGCTGACAGTACTTTTGGCCAGACCGCGCCTGGTGATCTACAATATCAGTACCGAACAGTTACGCCCCATATTGGCCGAAACGGCTCGCGTCATCGATCCCCAAGCGCGATGGGCTGGTGATAGTTTGTCGTTGCCTACCCAGGGTATCCACTTGCATCTGGAAAGTTCCGATTTGATGCGCAATGTATCTATTGTCTCAAGTGGAGGGCAACAAAGTCTGGCTGGCTGGAAACAATTGGCAGGGCAACTCTACACACGACTGCAGACATTGCACGTCAGTTCCAATCCCCGCTCACTGGGAATTCTGCTGGTCGCCGCACTCTGCCTGCTAGCCAGTACCTGGCACATGCTGGCCCATCCACAGTACGTAGCACAGGCAATGCGGGAAATTTTTACCTATTAAATATTTCCGCAAACCATCGCGAGCCTTGTGATAGCAGATTCTCATAGTGCCACCAGAGCTGATTTAGCGGTGAGGAAGTCGACGTCCTCTTCTGGCATGGTGTGGACGAGGCTACCCCGGAGACTTTTTGGATAGTCGGAGGATCGCCCGCCGAAGTAGAAAATAGGAGAGGTGTCCAAAAACGTGGCTCGGAAAGGAGAGGCTCTATGGCTGCTATAGCAGAAATGAATGAAATAAGCCTACGAACCCCTGTCAGCGGCCTCAGGTCCCCTTGCGTGGCAGGGGAGCGATTCTATAATTCGGGAACCTCTAAAGCGCTGTAACAGCTATAAGAATAGGTGCCAGGGAGTCTGTAGGAAGCCTCTTTTGCCGCCACAGTATGGCCATTACATTATAGCTATTATGGGGGGGTATGGCATTATGCTGCGGGTGTAGCTCAGTTGGTAGAGCACAACGTTGCCAACGTTGTTGTCGTCGGTTCGAATCCGATCACCCGCTCTTGATTGGTCTCTAGAAGGAGCAGGCTGGCTAATAGAAGTGTGCTTGAATAGGGTACTTGAAGAGTGTACTTGGGTGTTGCGGTGCTTTGGAATTGGCTGGCGACTAGTTATTGATCAACAAGTTTATTGATCTACCTATTGAGATTGCCGGACAAATCACTCTATCCCCGTTTTAATATTTCTCCTTTTAAAAAAACATCCGGTCTCCTTGAAACGGCTACCCATTGAAGCGGCTACCAGGTCTCCGACTGTCCAATTTCCGTAAATCCGGCCAAGTTCCGAAAATCCGGATCCCACCTTTTATTAATAACGTAGTATCCAGGTCTTTACTAAAACAAACAGAGGTTGCAAGCCCATGGCTGCTGAAGACATCCAAGAACCCGAGACAGATTCCACGCTCGACGAATCCTCTGACAACTCAGGTGTGCAATCTGAAGAGCAAGAAAAACTCAGTCTGGAAGTAGAAATCTCCAGTCCCAGTGCGTGCGAAAGACACGTAACGGTGACCGTTTCGCGCCAGGACATCGACCGCTATTTGGACGATGCCTACAGCGAACTGATGCCAGAGGCCAACGTCCCCGGATTTCGGGCAGGACGAGCACCCCGCAAACTGGTCGAAAACCGTTTTAAGAAGGAGGTTGGCGAGCAGATCAAGGGATCCTTGCTCATGGACAGCCTCAGCCAGATTAGTGAAGAGCAATCTTTCACTGCCATTAGCGAACCTGATTTAAATCTCGATGCGTTGGAATTGCCTGAAGATGGTCCCATGGTCTTTGAATTCGATATCGAAGTGAGACCCGAATTCGATATGCCCAAATGGAAAGGCCTCAAGTTGAATCGCCCTGTGCGCGATTATTCGGACGAAGATGTTGATCAACACTTACAAAAAATGTTGACGCGCTTTGGTGAATTAGAACCCCATGAGGGGCCTGCAAGCACGGATGATTATTTGACCGTGAACATCACAACCAGCTTTGAAGGCAATCAGTTGGTTCTGGATGAAGAGCGGGTAACTCGAATTCGTCCCACACTTAGCTTCCGTGACGGCAAGCTTGCTGATTTTGACAAGTTGATGGAAGGAGCCACTGCGGGCGATAAACGCACCAGCAAGGTAGTCATTTCATCAGACGCTTCCAATGAAGATGTCCAAGGCAAGGAAGTGGACATCGAATTTGAAGTTTTAGAAGTCAAGCAATTGAAATTACCGGAACTAACCGAAGAGTTCCTCAAGGAAATGGGTGATTTCGAAAATGAAGAAAAACTCCGCGAGGCTATTAAAGCGAATTTGCAACGACAGCTGGAGTACGAACAGCAACAGGTCATACGCAACCAAATTACCAGTTCGTTGACGGAGTCGGCCAGCTGGGAACTTCCACCTGGCCTACTCAAGCGCCAAAGTGCTCGCGAACTCGAACGCGCTGTTATGGAGTTGAGACGAGCTGGCTTTGGCGAAGCTGAAATTCGTGCTCGCGAAAACCAACTCCGACAAAACAGTAGTGTCACCACGGCCCAAGGTTTAAAAGAACACTTCATCCTGGAGCGCATTGCAGAAGAAGCTGAAATTGAGGCCGAAGAGGGTGACTTCGAAAAAGAAATCTTTTTGATGGCCATGCAAAGCGGCGAATCACCACGCCGCGTACGGGCACAAATCGAAAAGAAGGGGTTGATGGATGTACTACAAAATCAGATTCTAGAACGTAAGGTTCTGGAACTTGTTCAAAACGAGGCAAATTTCAAAGACGAGCCCTACGACCCAGAACCGCTTGACGAAGAGGCCATTTATCTGGCTGCCGGCGGTGGTGACCAAGGAGCCGTAATTCCAGAAGCGCTGGACAGCGATACGGTCGAAGAGACGGCTGCATCGGAGGCTTAGTGCTTTCCCCCAGAACCCTTATTCGACGAAGCGTTCATTAGCTTACGTCTCGGTAGCACACTATTTAAGAACAATGGCTCAGAACAAAGGATTGAATATGACTACGACACCCACTGGGACCATGCAAGCCGGAACGAATCAAGCTGGACAAAACACCTCAACAGATAAGCCTTGGCTTGGATTTGACCCTCAAATGGCGTCGGCCATGCGTGACTATCAGCGTCAGCGCCAAATGACGCTAGGGGACCTCCTGCTCGAAAACCGAATTATCTTCTTGCAGGGAGAGATCTACGATGGCAACGCCAACGAGTTGGTCATGAAGTTGCTCTACCTGCAAAGTGAAAATCGCCGCAAAGATATTCATTTTTACATCAATTCGCCCGGTGGCAGTGTTACTTCAACGCTGGCGATTTACGATACGATGCAAATGATCACACCACCAGTTTCTACGTACTGTGTCGGACTGGCCGCAAGTGGCGGAGCGGTACTATTAGCTGGCGGAGAGGCCGGCAAGCGATTTGCGCTCAAGCACTCCAAGGTCATGATCCACCAACCGCACGGTGGAGTGGGGGGGCAAGTTTCGGATATCGAAATTCAGGCCAACGAAATACTTCGCACCCGAAAAACACTCAACGAAATACTAGCCAGCCATACTGGAAAATCTGTCGATGAAATAGGACAAGCTTGCGATCGCGACTATTACATGACTGCCCCTGAGGCCAAAGAATATGGGGTCGTCGACGACATTCTCATCAAACCACCAGGAAGCGATAACGAAGATGATGATTGATGCGGAGCTCTTTGCAATCTCCCTTTCTCCCTTTCTCTTAAACAATGGATTGAACCAGCCATGACGCTGATACCTTACGTCATCGAAAAGTCGGGCCGCGAAGAGCGGGCCATGGATATTTATAGCCGTTTGCTCAAAGATCGAATTGTGCTGATGGGCTCAGGCGTAAATGACGACGTGGCGAACAATATCGTTGCTCAGTTATTATTTTTGCAATCCGAAGACCCCAAGGCGGATGTTCATTTCTACATCAACTCTCCGGGCGGCAGTGTCACGGCTGGCATGGCCATTTATGACACCATGCAGTTTATTACCTGTGACGTCGCTACCTACTGCCTGGGACAGGCTGCCTCGATGGGCGCTTTGCTGCTAGCCGCTGGCGCCGCAGGCAAACGACATGCACTTCCCAATTCACGGATCATGATCCACCAGCCCTCTGCAGGAATGGAAGGTACCGCTGAAGACATCATGATTCATGCCAACGAGTACAAAAAAACCAAAGACAAACTAAATCGCATTCTACTGGAGCACACGGGGCAATCCTTAGAACAAATCGAAGCCGATACGGACCGCGATACGTTTATGTCGGCCGCCGAAGCAACCGAATACCGCCTGATTGATAAGGTGATTGAGAAAATGGAAGCTTAACTGGGAAAGATCTCTTTCTTCCTGGGAGTCCCCTTCTGCTGCTGAACGGGATCGATGGCATGAGTTGCTGCGCTCCTAGACCGCTTTGCCTGCCTTGCTTGCTCCTGCTAGCTGGTTACCGAAAACACGAGCATACGGCTCTTGTTGATGCTAGCATTCTTGATCGTGCTTGACGGCCGGAGGCGGTTTTTCTATTTCTTGCCCCTCAATCCCAAGGGCAATACCTCAACAGGTGTGCCTGAAGCTCGTTCTCTATTGGAACAGACCCTATTCATTGCAACACACAAAAGATGCCTACCCCTTTTGCAAAAACTGTCAGAACCAACCGCTTGCTGCTCGCCAGTCTTAGCAGTTTCATGCTGCTGACTATGTGGGGGTGCCGTACGAGCCGAGACAATCAAATAGACATACTGGAACGTGAACTTCGATCGCAAGAAGATTATATTTACGAACTCGAAGATTATGTTGTTGAGTACTCCGAAAAACTGCGAGAATGCCGCTGCACGATCCCGCACAAGACCATCCACTACACCCAACCCAAAAAATCTAAGTCCAGCAGCAATCACCAATCCCAAAAATTCGACAGCTCACAGGATCAAGACGATGTGGTGGATTTAGATCAAGAAGATCGAATCCGACTGGATCAACAATTGCCGGACGATGAAATCTTGGAGGAGGAAGAATCCCCGACCGAAAAGATTATCCCCGAAGAACTCGAGGTTCCTGAGTTGGAAATTAGCGAACCCGTTGGGCGTCTTGAACCCAAAGACCCCTTCTTCGAAATAATTCCTGCAGCCTTCGAAGCCGAAGATTCTGCTGGCCCGCAACCCGTTTTTATACCAGACCCGGCTCTCTTTGAGGCCGACATCGAAATAGAGCAGCAATTGGATGCTGAAGAATTCGCCCAGGAACTCTTTGATGAAGCAGAAGAGTTACTAGACGCCAAAGTGGCCGTTTTTGATGAAGAAACTTCGACAGCCGATCGCCAGGCCGAACGTCTGGTAGTGACTCAACTGCTCAGCAATGGCGACGCAAAAACTACTCCGCAAAGTCTACTCACGGTTGTCGAAGCGCGTGATACCTATGATGAACCCGTCGATCTGGATGGCGAGGTGTCGTTGATGGTCATGACTGCCGACCCCAATGCGCCCCAACGTCTTCATCGCTGGGATTTTACAAAGGATGAAACGATTAGCGCCTGGCAATCGTCGGAATTGGGTGACGGCTTGCACATGGAATTGCCGCTTGCAGAAACACAACTTCCGTCCACACCCTTAGAACTGTGGGTACGATTGATTCGACCCGATGGCAGTAAGTTGCTCACGCAATACTCGTTTGCACTACAGGAACTACTGCCCATCGACCATCAAGGGCCCGCAGTCGCCTTAGACTCCGATACGAGTTCTGAAGAAGAGACGGGCCTGAAACGGCTTCAGCAAGTCTCTCAAGCGGAATCCGATACCATGGCTTTGCAACCAGCCCCAACAACATCCAAGTCTCAGAAAGGAAAACCACGTTGGCGGGCGTCTATGCAACGCACCAACGCACTCCTGGAAAACTATTCCTCAACAGCCTCAGGAGTGTCGCGCTGGACCGCACAGTCCGGAAGTCGTTTGCCCCAGCAGCCTGCGTCGTCCGTACAAAAATCAGACCCCAACCGGGCAGTTCGAACAAAGACCGGCTCGGGTGAACATTCGGGCAAGCAAACGACCATGGAATCACCTCAATGGAAGCCTTTTCGCTAGACAGGCTCTAAGTCCGTTGCTGGTGTTCCAATTCGTCACTCAGCGCCAACTCCTCACTCGGCAAGTGATCTCTAGCAGGATGCTTTGAAACGCACTGCCTAGAGCAACTTTCAAAAATACGTTCCGACCGAAGCGAAATTCGCCTGGAATTTTGGTGGACACCGTTGGTTTTAGCGTTACCGAAAGCCTTGGCGGCTTTCGCTACATATAAAGGTAAGTTTCTCTAAACAAGCCCACCGTCGTACTTATTTGTGACGGAGGGCTTGTTGTGCTCCATACCAAAAATGGGGCCAGGATAACCCGGTTAGAATTTTGCGATCCTGGCAATTAGGTCGGCCGTTCTTGAGCTATAGCCCCACTCATTATCGTACCAACTGACGATCTTCAACATGTTGCCATCGATAATCTGTGTGAAGTCTGCGGCAAAGACCGAACTGTGCGAATCGCCAATGATATCGGTAGAAACGATGGGGTCCTCGGTGTAGCAAAGGACACCTTTCAGCGGTCCCTCAGCTGCAGCCTTCATGGCGGCATTCACTTCTTCGACAGTAACTGATTTTGACAAGACACTCGTCAAGTCAACCACACTTCCTGTTTGCACAGGCACACGGAGTGCAATGCCTGTCAACTTGCCTTGCAGTTCCGGTATCACCAATCCGACAGCCTTGGCTGCCCCTGTCGTGGTGGGAATGATATTGACCGCGCCAGCACGAGCTCGGTAGGGATCGCTGTGTGGCTGGTCCTGGGTTGGCTGGTCACTCGTATAAGCATGAACGGTCGTCATCAGACCTTTTTCGATGCCGTAGGCCTCGTGCAGTACCTTGGCCACGGGAGCCAGACAATTGGTTGTACAACTTGCGTTGCTAATGCACTTGAGATCCGCCGTGAGTTTGTCGTCGTTGACACCTAACACGCAAGTCAGGTCGGCACCGTCTTTGGCAGGAGCGCTTAACACAACCCGCTTGGCTCCTGCTTCTAGATGCGAATCGTAGCCCGCCTTGCCACCGCCTGCACGATTGGTAAAAATGCCCGTGCTTTCGACTACCACATCAACACCCAGATCTCCCCAAGGAAGTTCTGCCGGGTTGCGGGAGGCAAATGCCTTGATGGCTTTGCCATCGACGATCAGGTTTTCATCGTCATAATCGACCGTTCCTGGAAATCGTCGATGGGTACTGTCATATTTCAGCAGCGTGGACAGCATTTTGTTATCCGTCAGGTCATTGATGGCAACGACCTCAAATTCGTTGGCACGCGCATGGAGATTGCGAAATGTCAGTCGTCCAATACGTCCGAATCCATTAATGGCAACTCGAATCGACACGATATTCTCCTTATCGAAAGCATAAGATTAACCCGACCGCTGTGATACGGCATGGCTATTAGCAACTTAAGGCCAATTTGTATAGGTGGCCGTGATTCGCATAAATCGAACCCGTCATTATACTGCTCTCATAGCCCGCCTACAACTGGACTAAGAAGTCCTGAAAACCCTACCGAACCCCCTGAAAGATGTATGGCAGATAGAATAAAACCCCAGGATAGTCCTCTGTTCGCCAGAGTGCTCGTTGACGCTTACCCTCTGGGTCGACTAGCCTTTACCGTATGACCAGCAAGAACCCTACCCCTGTCGATCCACAACCGAAGCGACGTATTTCGGCTCCTGAGTTTTCGTCATTCAAAAAAGCGCAGCGCAAAATTTCCATGGTAACGGCCTACGACTATCCTTTGGCTCGTTTGGTCGACGAAGCTGGAATCGAAGGTGTGCTCGTTGGTGATAGTATGTCGATGGTCGTCCAGGGACACGAAAATACTCTGCCTGTTACGTTGGACGAAATGATTTACCACGCAGAGATGGTCGGACGCGCGGTGGACCATGCCCTGGTGATCGTGGATATGCCTTTTCCGAGTTACCACCTGGGTGTGCACAAGGCCATCGAAAACGCCGGTCGAATCCTAAAAGAAACCCGTTGCCAAGCCGTAAAACTCGAAGGCGGTGCTGACCAGGCCGACACCATTGCTGCACTCGTGTCAGCAGGCATTCCTGTGATGGCCCACTGCGGTCTGGGGCCGCAACGAGTCCATCAACTCGGTGGCTACCGCGTCCAGCGAGACGAGGCGGCTTTGCTCCATGATGCCCAAGCAGCAACCGCAGCGGGAGCTTTTGCGATGGTACTGGAATGTGTGCCAGAAAAAATTGCGCAGCAGATAACCGAGAGTATACCGATACCCACGATCGGTATCGGAGCGGGCCCCCATTGCGATGGTCAGGTGCTCGTGCTGCACGACATTTTAGGACTCTCTAGTAACTACGTACCGCGATTTGTCAAAAAGTATGCCGATCTGCATAACGAGATTCTGGGGGCAGTCCGCAACTTTCGCGATGAAGTGCGCGAAGGTCAATTTCCCAGCCCGGAACACGGGTATCAGTAGTGTCCTGGATCTCCAGGTTGTGGAGTCTTGTCGTTCGGCAAGTCTAAAAAAATTTGTAGCAGATGTCGCCAGACTTCTGGGCGCTAAGACCCAAATTCAAACCTCAAAACCTTTTCTTTCTGACTATGGAAATTCTTTACGGAATTCCCCTTAATCCCAGTTCTTATGCAGCGCTATTCAGTGGTGCTTTTTGCAGGCATTGGTCGTACAGGCAGCCGTTTTACTGAGACGATAACGATTCTTGGCCACCCAACGATACAAGGGTCGCCAGAGAAACATGCTGCCTGGTAGATAGAGGATCGGAGCGAGCCACCAGAGCCGACGAAGCCTGAGGCTAAGATAGCGAATCGCATCGGGCCCCCAATGCTGTCTGCCCTGTGTGTCAATGAGACACATCTCTTCCTTGAGTCGATCAGCAGATAACTGGGGCCATCGTGTTGCCACTTGAGGGTCATGCAATGACAGATAGCTCAGTTTTTGCTGACAGTCCCACCAAGGCAGCTTGTGAACTTGCGCTGTACAGATCCCGCACTCGCCATCATAGATGATCACATCCGTCGACAATTTATTGTCAGGGCAGGGCAGTGGAGATAGGGAGGATGCCATGGATTCACCGTAGGGTAGCCGTATTTCTAGACCAGCCCAATTGCTACAAAAATCTGGAAGCTGCAAAAACAGATTGTCTGTATCGCCTGAATATTCCCCTATTTAAGGATGCCACCCTGAAATTGCCTGGGCCCACCTTCCTCAGACTAGGGGCGTGGGTAATTTCAGATGACTCTCAATCCCTTAACCGATAGAATAGAGAGATATTCACTATTGTATCCCAGAGCCTGCCCCAACCCTAGAACTGGCTTCAAACTCCTGCAATCCTCCTTAGAGATGCTATGGAACAAATTCTTGCCCAAGTTCATCGTGCCCAAAGAAAGCTCCGCCTGGAACTCTTTCTGCGGCGTTTGTGGCGTTGTTGGTTCGTCATGCTGGTGCTGACCGCCCTGGCCGTGGTGGTGCCAAAATTTGTGTTCTTCCCAAATCTGCCTGAGGATTGGGCTCTCTACTGCGTATCGGCAGCATTGGGCCTGGGATTCTTGGTTGCTGCCGTCTGGACACTGCTACGTAGCCGCAGTGAGCTTGACGCAGCCGTTGAATTGGACCTCCGCTATGGCCTCAAAGAACGTGTGGCGAGCAGTCTTTCGCTCACCCCTACGGCAGCCAAAACTCCGGCCGGACAGGCGCTGCTCTCCGATACCCAACGAGTTGTAGCCCGCCTGGACGTGGACCAGCTATTCCCCGTTCATTGGCCCAGACGACCGTGGCTCCCCTTGGCACCGACAATCGTTGCTTTTTTATCTGTGATGCTCCTCGATGAGCCTCAGGCCCAAAGCAGTCTTGATCCGAATGCCCAAAACATAACGCAACAACAACATGAAAACGTTACCCGAGAATTACGCAAGCATCTCAAAAAACTGCAAAAAAAAGCTGCCGACAATAAAGATCTGAAAGACGCCGCAGGGTTATT
>CAWWCC010000086.1:0-11394 GCA_963935315.1 uncultured Planctomycetaceae bacterium
GATAGGAGTCCGTCTCGTGGGCTCGGAGATGTGTATAAGAGACAGCACTGAAGCGTCCTCAAAAAACGGGCCTGCCGGTTGCACGACTGCATTGAACCTGAACTAAAAAATCTTGCCGAAAAACCACTTCAAAATTAAGTCGTACACAAACAGCAATCCAGCCAGAAAAAAGATGACCACGATCACCACTATCGATGCACGCCACAATTCACTCCTGCCTGGCCAGGAAACCTTGTTCATCTCCGCTTCAACTGAAATCAAAAAATCAGCAAAACGCGGAATATTCACCATTCGCCAACTAGCCCACCACCCAACGGCCAAAACAACCAAGGGCCAAACATAAAGCCCCATGCTCGTGTCAGCTGCCAGACTACTCAACCGCCAGGCACCAACGGCCACTGCAACCGCCATCGCGGCAAGGGTAAGCTGCCGGGCGACTTTGCCCTGAGTCCGCTTGTAACTCGAAGCGTTGAACATTCCTGCAATTAACTCAGCCACACCTATATATCCATTCAGGGAAAATGACCAATGACCAAATCCCAATGACCAACGACTAATATCACCACGCCTACCCAGCCACTGGACCTATCCCCCATTGGCCGCAGGGGTTTGGCCATCTATTTTCAGCAGGGGCGGTGGGACTCGAACTCACAACCCCTGGTTTTGGAGACCAGTGCTCTGCCAATTGAGCTACGCCCCTAGGGACCAAGGGGGAGGGCGAAGATGGAAGAAGGAGATATTACTCCCAAACTTCATTTCTCCACCTTCCGCCCTCCGCCTTTATTTATTCCACAATCTTTGTAACGACACCCGATCCAACCGTCTTACCGCCTTCACGGATAGCGAAGCGAACACCATCATCCATGGCGATCGGCTTGCCCAATTCAACGGATATGCGAGCATTGTCTCCAGGCATGCACATCTCAGCGTCACCCACCAAGTTGGCAGTACCTGTCACGTCCGTAGTCCGGAAATAGAACTGGGGGCGATAACCGCTGAAAAACGGCGTATGCCTGCCACCTTCTTCCTTACTTAAAACGTATACTTCGGCTTCAAACTTCGTGTGTGGGGTGATGCTACCTGGCTTGGCGAGCACCTGACCACGTTGAATTTCTTCACGCTTTACACCACGCAACAAACATCCAACATTGTCACCCGCAAAACCTTCATCCATTGTCTTATTAAAGGCTTCGACACCCGTGCAGGTCGTCTTGGTAGGTGCCTCCGTCAGACCAATGATCTCGACCTCTTCACCAACCTTGATGACTCCGCGTTCAATACGACCCGTTGCCACTGTTCCACGACCTTCGATCGAAAAGACATCTTCGATTGCCATCAGGAAAGGCTTATCGTTTTCACGAACAGGTTCAGGTATATAACCATCAATGGCATCCATCAGCTCAGAGATGCACTTGGCGGACCCTTCGTCCTCCGGCGTCTCGATGGCGGCCTTGGCATTGCCTCGCACCAGCGGAACTTCGTCCCCTGGGAAACCATAAGTCGAGAGTAATTCACGGATTTCAAGCTCTACCAACTCCAGCAATTCTTCGTCATCAACAAGGTCGCACTTATTGAGGAATACGGCAATACGCGGCACCCCCACCTGACGAGCCAGCAGGATATGCTCGCGCGTTTGTGGCATAGGACCGTCCGCAGCGGAAACCACCAAAATGGCTCCGTCCATCTGGGCGGCACCGGTGATCATATTCTTAATGAAATCCGCGTGACCTGGACAGTCGATATGAGCGTAGTGACGTGTGTCTGTCTCATATTCGACATGCGCTACTGCAATCGTGACGGTCTTCGTTTCATCACGCACCGTACCGCCTTTGGCGATATCGGCGTACGACTTAAACTTTGCCAAGCCCTTCTGTGCTTGGACCGCCAAGATAGCGCCCGTAGTTGTGGTTTTTCCATGATCGATGTGACCAATGGTGCCTACGTTGACGTGCGGCTTTGAACGTTCAAATGTATCCTTAGCCATTTTTCTCCCTAACTTCTCTCGGGGCCATGTGTTTCAGTGACAAAAATGGATCTGTCAAAAAACCCTAACGTGTTTCAAACAAACTAAAAAACAATCTTCATGAGAGCTGCTGATGAGACTTGAACTCATGACCTCTTCCTTACCAAGGAAGTGCTCTACCACTGAGCTACAGCAGCGGATGAATAGCCGCCAGCTCAAAACTCCTCGCCTCCCACCGCGCCTCCCAAATCTCTACGTGAATACCCTAGAACTACCGACTTACTGCAATCTCTGATTCATTTATTTCAACCAAACTTCTACTCAACTGGTTTACTCGATGCCTTATAATCCACCCGCCCTAAATCTAACTGCTTCCGATTGTCGGTTGAGCGCCTCAAAGCGGGTGAAGGGAATCGAACCCTCGTCATCAGCTTGGAAGGCTGTTGCTCTACCATTGAGCTACACCCGCCTGCTGAATTTTGAATTTCAGATTGCGGACTTCCAAAAGCTCATCTGCCAAAAGTCCTTACTGCATCCAATCCGCAATCTAGAATCCAAAATCCAAAATCCAAAATCCAAAAATGGGGGGTGCAGGATTCGAACCTGCGAAGGCAGAGCCAGCAGATTTACAGTCTGCCCCGTTTGACCGCTTCGGTAACCCCCCGACTTAATCAAACTCAGGCCAATAAAACCGTACTGCCAATCCGCCAGCCATGCGTTTAGTCCTGATATCCATAAAAGGCGTTTAAATTTAAAAAAACGTCGGCTTCGATCCGTCTCGGCGTCACAGATAAATTGCACTTTGCACGCGTCTCACCGATGACATAAGCCCAGCCCCGCCGTTCCCATCCGTCAAAAGCTAGCGGAGGGACTTGAACCCACAACCTGCTGATTACAAATCAGCTGCTCTGCCAATTGAGCTACGCTAGCCTAGCCAGGGTAAACTCGTGCGAATCAACTAATATAGCTATGTCTGCTAGAGTCGCAAGGCAGAAAGCCCGCTAATTTCGGGCCAAAATCACTCCCCCTGGGAACACTCCTCCCGCAGATGGCCGACAACCTGTCAAGTTTTCCCAGATTCACATTTTAGAGGGTCCCCTGCAGGCACAGCTGGCCAGACATGCAGGGGAAAATCCGATAGAAAATTGCGCCAAAAACGCACCTCAAGACAGCCACACTTCTCAGTATGGCGATCAGAGCCATTTCCTGGCAAAGCCCAGGTTCGATTCCAGGGGCTTGTCAGGGAGTCCAGAAGACAAAACGTCAGGCATAGCCTGGGATGCAATCAGAGGCTTTCAGGGGTGATTATGGGCCAAAATATACGGGTTAACGCAGACTGGATTCGCGCAACTCATGATGTGCTCAGCTTAGTAGGTCCAGGGCCATTTTCTCTTCCTGGGCTGCTATCCGCAGCTTATTCAGGGCCCTAGCCTCAATCTGACGGATTCGTTCCTTGGTCACACCCAGTTCGGCACCCACTTCTTTCAAGGTCCTTGGTTCACGAGAATGATCCAATCCAAACCGACCAACGATTATCTGACGCTCTCGGTCATCCAAGCGTTTCAACACAAGTTGGATCTTGGCCAGTCGGTCCTGCTGCAACGACTCCTCAATAGTCGGGTTGCCACGATATTCCTGGGTCATATCAAACAGTTCTTCATGGCTCGTCCGGAAACGGTCACGTTGGCGATATTCGCCAGGAATCGTTCTGGCAAAGTTCTTCATGATCGCCCAACTTGCGTAGGTGCTGAATTTATTCCCACGAGCAAAATCGAATTTTTCGACTGCTCTTAAAAGGGACAGATTGCCGTCGCTGACTAGCTCAAAAAAGTTCTGATCTGGACTCACATGCCTTTTCGCGATGGAAACAACCAGTCGCAAATTACAACGCGCTATCTTGTTCTTGGTGTCCACGATCTGCTCATAAAGCTGCTCTATTTCGTCCATCACAGACGACTTGGGGTGCGCGAAATCAAGCTTTGATCGCAAGCGGACAGCCTTAAATTTAAGGTAGTTGTACATGCGAAACAGATGCTGTTCCTGTTCTTTGGTCAGCAGCGGAATCTCATACAAGCTGGCAAGATATGGGGGCAAGCCTGTTGGGCGTTTCGGTTTACGTGTAGCCGCGTCGCTTTCGGGCATTGGTCCCAGACAGGTCTTGTCAGCACCCTTTCGTGCAAAACGAGGATTGTCAATATAATCCAGTGGTAACTCGGCAATCCATTCTGCCCGCGTTTCATTGATGACCCGGTAAACCGTGGTCTTAGTACGATTGTAATCGCGGCAAAGCTTATCGACCGATGTCCCTCGACGGTAAGCTCGGAAGATGTTTGTCTTTTGCAGACTCGTGAGAGGGCCTGCACCAGCCGGAAATACGGCACTTTCTGGGTTTTCCTGGTCATGCTGCCGTAAGGCAGCACGTATTGTTTCAACACTTCTCCCGGTACGTTCCGCCAAGAGACGGACAATCTCGGCTTGGCCTCCACCGGAATATGCCAACTGTCTAGCCCGTTCGATGTAGTCCTGGCGTTGTTGATCGGTCAATTGACTAAACCGCGAACCACGCTGTACACGATCTGCATTATTCTTGACGAAACGGTCGACGCTACTGCGCAAGAAACCGACGCGCTTACGACCATCAAAAACCAGACGCCGACTGACAAGCCCAATCGCCCTCCAGCGTGCAATTGTCTTCGTCGACACATTGAATTGTTTGGCCAAATCCTCAACCGTGAATACGGGCTCTCCAATGGTGTCTGCACGGAGGTCCGCCAGGTCGGAGAGATCTTCGATCAACAAACGTAGATCATGCAGCAAGTCACTTGCGGGTATTTTGCGGTTTCCGGCTTCCGGCAAAGACTGACCTGCAATTTTTGAGACGATCTGAGCGGCCGGATAACTCTTTTCGGGTTCTATTTCAGAGATCAGACTCTCGGTGGCCTCGATTTGTTTGATCAACACCTCGCGCGCAATCTGGGATTGTTCACGTTGGCTCAACCAACGAATCACTGGGTTTTTATAGTCCGTATGCATGGGCCACCTCTTCTCAATAAGTAATGCTCAGGGTGAGTAAGCGTGGTGTTCCGTGCGACTGCTTCGCCCACACTCTCAGCTACTTTTGACGCATCCGATCCCCCAGATGCCATTTTTCCGTTGCTATTCTTCCGCCGACCACGATCCTATTGCCTATTGCATGGCAACATGGATCTTGCCAGCAGGCATTGCTAGCCCTCATAGGGCTAATGGTTTTACGCATATTAGTAGCAATAGGTCGATAGAAGTTCGCCCTTTAGGCCGCTCAAGAGAGATGGATATAGCATGAGTATTGCCAAAAAGCTTTGCCAAATAAGGACTTATGAAAATATGAGTATTTTCCGCTATCTGCTTGGACATCTGAAATCCGCCCCCCAGATTGGCAAGATGAGCAGATTTGAACAACTCTACCGCCTTGATCTTTCCACTGAACTGACTGCCGGAGGGCTGTCGATGACGCCATTATCCGTATGCATATTCCGATTGCCTGAATTTCGGTGAATTAGGGGTACCCTGCCAGGGACACCATTGCGAAAGTGCAAAAAGAGCCCGGAGTAAAAACGAAATGCTACGATTCATGACCATTTGTCTGCTCGCCTGGCTCGGAGCAGCCTACGCCTGGGCAGAAGAGAAAACCTCTTATTTGCTCGATCCAAAACTGACTGCGGGCGAAAGCTGGCTGGCGAACGTCAAACTCTCAGTCGGCGGAAATATGCACGTTGAAGAGCAAGAAGCAGAAGAGAAGAAACTGCCTCTGACCGTTTCAGCCCACTTGCAATATGAAGAACACCTTCTGACTTGGTCTCCAGACAAAATTGCTCGTTCTTTACGACACTACGGCAAAGCAAACGCAAGAATCCAAGTTGAGGAAGGTGGGATTTTGCGCGAATTGCCTGCTAACACACGTCAAATTGCCGCAGAAATACGCAATGAAAGCTCAACATTGAATAGTATTGAGCAACCTCTAACACGCCAACAACTGGATTTAATCAATGTCGTAGGCAACACACTGGCACTCCAGCGTTTGCTGCCCGGGGACAGCCTAGCTGTGGGAGAGGGCTGGGACCACTCCGCTACGGCAATCGGACCGTTGCTGGGCTTGGACTATCTGGCAGTCTGTGAAGTCCGCAGCATCATCGTTGGGGTGGTGCAAGATCAGGTCCAAATTCGACTTTCAGGAACCGTACACGGTACGATTGATGGGGCTCCCACTGAAATGGAACTACGTGGCGCATACCTGTTTCATCAGGAACAAAAACGAATTACGAAGTTCAATCTGGCCATCAAAGAACTACGCACGGCCAGTGAAATCGTTCCTGGACTTGATATCGTGGCAAAAATATCGATCACTCTTGAACCTGTAGAAAGCCCCCATCCATTCACCGCAGACCAGTTGAAGCAAGCCGGCGACATTTCTCAACCACTGCCACGCGAACTCATGTTCGACGCACGTGCCCAAGGGTTTTGTTTCGAGCACAACTCCAACTGGTATATCACTGCGGAACAACGAAACTTAGTTTCGCTCCGTTGCATGCACACTGGGAACCTGCTGGCACATTGCAACATAAGCACTCTACCGGCTCGCAGCGAAGGACGATTTACGAGCCTTGACCAGTTGGAGCGAGATGTTCGCAACACGCTTGGTGACCGTTTAGAAAGTGTCTCGGCTGCAACCCATTGGACAACTCCACAGGGATACAAATGCTTGGGAGTGGTTGCCCATGGCAAGGTCCAGGAAGTACCAATCGAATGGAGGTATTATCTCCTCTCTGCCGACGGTTTACCCAGAGTTTCACTAGCAGTAACCGTTGAACAGTCCCAGCTTAAGCAATTCAATGATGGGGACCGCCAACTGGTCGATTCTCTTAAATTATTGTCCAAACAACCTACCAAAACCGCCGTCAAAAGCTTGGCGAACCCGCGCTAACCTCTATTTACGAGCAAACAGCTCCTCAGCGCTTTCCATGACGGGCACAACAACCACACCTCCCTCAGTAACCGTAAAACCTCGTCGACGGTCGAGGTCCAAATCAACGCCGATCTCAACATCTCTGGGGATGCACACGTTTTTGTCGACAATCGCCCTTTTGAGGATAGCACCTTCCCCCACTTGCACTCCGCGGAAGAGGATGGAATCTGCCACCTCGGCCCGTTCTTCGACACGAACCTTAGGGCCAATCACACTCCCTGTGACTTTGCCACCAGAAATAATAGCTCCTGGAGACACAATGCTATCGTGCGCGGCGCCACGCTTGCCAGAGTCATCATTGAATACAAATTTGGGAGGTGGCAAATGCAACTGACAAGTTCGTACGGGCCAGTGGTAGTCGTATAAATTGAGGTGCGGTTTGACTCCCGTCAATTCAATATTGGCGTCGTAATAAGCATCGAGAGTGCCCACATCGCGCCAGTAAGCATCGCCTTTGCCATTTTCATCCTGAAATGGAAAGGCGACGAGCCGATGGTCCTGGATGATCGACGGAATAATGTTTCGTCCAAAATCATGCACGCTATCGGACAGAGTCGCATCCTGGCATAGTTTGTCGAATAAAAAGTGGGCATTAAAAACATAGATGCCCATTGAAGCCAAACAATGATCTGGATCACCGGGAATTGATTTGGGCTGACTGGGCTTTTCATCAAAACCAATGATTCGGTTATCGGCATCAATTTGCATGACACCAAACGAGCGCGCTTCTTCCACACTCACCCGCAGCGCTGCGATAGTTAAGTCGGCATCGTTCTGCTTATGAAAGTCGACCATCTTGCTGTAATCCATTTTATAGATATGGTCGCCTGCCAGGATGACGACGTACTCGGGTCGCTCCTTTTCTAGTGTGTAGATATTCTGATAGACCGCATCAGCAGTCCCCTGATACCACTGTTCGTCGATGCGCTGTTGTGGCGGCACGGTGTCGATAAACTCATTAAGCTCTCGACGAAGCAAATGGCGCCAACCATTGGTCACATGACGGTCTAAACTCATCGCTTTGTACTGGGTGAGAACCAGCATTTTGCGGATTCCGCTGTTGATACAGTTTGACAGCGTAAAATCTACAATGCGATAGATGCCTCCAAACGGAACGGCCGGTTTGGCCCGATCACGCGTTAGTGGTTCGAGCCGAGATCCCTTGCCGCCTGCTAACACGACCGCCAATACATCTTTCATGCCAGAGCCCATATCCTGGTGCCGAAATCAAAACAATGAAAAACTAGCTGGATTCTAATGGTTTGTCAGAACTGAGCCTACTGTGTTTTACCGGAAATTATGATCCGCCAAAATTATCGATAATTCTTGAGCCTATCTATCGACGAAAGCGGAGCGAATGAGCACACCCCACGATCGATATTCGTCCGGATTTTCATCCCTATCGTAGCAAGTTGCGATGTTGCGAGTATCTGCGAGGGTCGCGGCAACATGGAAATCACCGCTGTCCTCAAGACCGTGCCCGAGATGACTCTATTGTTTTTACAGGGCCTGACCATAGAGTTCGTCGAACGCAGATAGCATGATTTTATCGGCAAAGCGTTTTGAGGCGACCTGTGCACCCGCAGCACCTACTTTAGTCGCCAGTTCTCTTTCCTCAAAAAGCTGGAGTGTGTTTCTGGCCCAGAGAGCCCTTTTGTCCCAGGGCACCAGGTAACCAGAATACCCTTCTTCGATGAGGTCCCGATTCGTACTGTTATCAGAGGCTATGACTGGTACTTTGGCTGCCATCGCTTCGAGTCCTGCAGGCAATGAGTTGGCTACATGCCAGAATACATCCACGTGCGTCAACAATTCTCGCCATTGGGAACAAAATCCAACAAACCGAATACCATCTGAATCTGTAGCCAAACGTGCAAAGCGTTCTAGACGAATGCGATCGGGTCCATCCCCGAAGATCAAAAGATGAGCCTGCGGATGGATTGTGCGAACTAATTCGAAACTCCAAATGGCTTCTTCAATGCGTTTCTCCCGTGTAAGTTGTCCAGCGATGGCGACTATTCGACTATCGAAAGGCAGGCATTGGTCAGCCCAGAATTTCGCACGAGCCCCCTCGCAGGGCGGTGTCTGGGTAATACCTGGGGCAATCGCCGGTGCCGCAAGCACTCGTGGTGTCGCTGTGCCAACTGCCGAACAAAAGTTGATTGCTGCTTGATCCCAGCAATGGAGAATATCAAACGGCCTACGAAGCATCTCTTGCCTGAGGCGCCAGGCCACAAACGGATCATATCTCCAGCGACGATCAAGGCCAAGACAATCAATACCTTCTTCTTGCCAGGTATTCAGAATATTTCGATCGGCAGACATCCCTACCACCCGTACGAAGTGACCAGCACGCAACTGGTGGTCAACCAGCGTACGCAGTTGTCTGGTTTTTCCGTAGCCATCCAGTCTGGCAATCGCATGGAGAATCTGTAGAAATTGGCTCATGGCGAGACGTTTCCATTGGGCTTACACTAGAGGCAATTACTCTATTGCGCGAAGGGCCAATCGCAAAGGGCCCTATACGTACGGCAGCTTAAAAACAACAGATGGGCTCGCTAGTTTCAGGTAGGGTAAAAAGTCATTTTCCTAGGACCGATTTCAAAAATATTTGAATCGTTTCCTCTGATGTCCAACATTCTAACCCAGCCCCCTAGAAGCACCGATATGGCATTGGACCAAACCGCAAGCTCCCATCTGGGCGAATGGTCACAAATCGATTTAGCCGGACATCCGTGTCCACTCTACGAACCACACGAGCCTAACGAACACGGCTACACGGTACTCTATCTCCATGGTCGCTACCAAGGAACACCAGCCGACCGGGCCCAAATGATGGAGCATTTTGCAAACCACGGTTTACGCATTATTGCCCCACTGTCACGTCGCAGTTGGTGGGCCGATCGACTGTGTCTTGACTTTGATCCACACATCACACCCGAAAAATATCTGCTCCAAAAAGTCCTACCTTATATGCACCAACGCTGGCAATGCGAACCTCCTCGTATCGCATTGATGGGAGCCAGCATGGGGGGGCAAGGGGCACTACGACTGGCCTACAAATATCCAGATCTATTTCCTGTAGTGACCGCGTTTTTTCCCGCCATTGACTTCCAAATTCGCATGGAAGAAGGCGATCGAATCCTGTCCCAAATGTACCGCGATCCTGAAGATGCCCGCCAAGATACGGCAACGCTGCACATTCATCCACTCAATTGGCCACGGCACCAGTGGTTCTGCTGCGATCCTGCCGATGTGCGCTGGTTCGACTCCGTCGATCGGTTGAGAATGAAGCTTTACTCTTTGGGCGTTCCGTATGAGTGCGATTTAGAAACATCCGCCGGAGGACATACGTGGGAATACGTTGATCACATGACAAAACAAGCTGTCGATTTCTTGTACCAAGGTCTGGAGCAAGAGCGGTTGCGTGTCGTTTGAGAATCTAGCGTACTTGCGGACTGCGAGGTTTTTGGCCCATATCAATTTGTTTCCACCCACCACGTACAATACCTTCGACCTTAACCTCTCCTGATTTGTGGATGTAGATAATTTTACGTGCGGCTGTTTCCGAAGGAGGAGCACCCACAAACTGTTCATGGGTTAGTGTTGCTGGTAGACGCCCCGTACCTTCGAGCAAAAACATCGTTTTTAATTGGTCATAAGTTGCTTTTTCAGAGGTAGCTGTAAAACTGCCTCTCTCCCCGACACGGCCTTCAACAATCACGTCACCTTCAGCCAAAAATTCCAAAGGGCCAATTCCTGACCGTTGCTGCAGGCGGGCTAAAGGATTCTCTGCAACTCCCAGTTTCTGACAACTTATCCAGGTTGTGCCTAGCTCAGGCATGCCTCGTACCGATTTCTCGAGTTTTTCATCCCATGAATCCACGGGACCGTACACTGCTTCCACATCGCCTAAAACGGCTACGTGACGACGGTTTAAATTGCCTTCTATACCCCGCACAAAATCAACTTGCAAGAATTGCAATTGCTGGCCACGGTTATGATTTTGGGGAGTCTGGTTTGCAAAATGGTTGCCCTTGGACAGGTGGACAGATTCTAGTCGTCCACCTCCCTGCCCATGGATCAGGCCCGTTTGCTGGTTCACAACAAGCGATTCTTCAAGCGTTATGGTCTGCACCGAAGTCAGTCCGGTTGCATCACGTTGACTGAATTGGGCATCAGCCCCGCCCGAACATTGCAGTTGTGCAAGTTGAGCGCGCTGTTGCGAGGCGGCCCCATCAAACCGGATTGGTACCGAGAAATGAGTCGTGAGTTGCTTGGTTTTTAACCATCCCTCACCGGCTTCTACTTCAACTCCTTGACGAAAAATAACCCGATCCTGGTCAAGTTCCATCCCTCCTTGCCAGCGAATGGGCATCATTTGCTTGGTGGCTAGAGCTTTCCCGCTGAAATCCTGATCAACGGGAAT
>CAWWCC010000087.1:0-11376 GCA_963935315.1 uncultured Planctomycetaceae bacterium
CTGAAGTTCTTTAACAATAGATGTCCAAAATCTCCTGCGATTATCTTTCAGGGTATCTCCCCGAGATGTCGCCTACTGAAGGCTTTTCATCCTGAATGGCCAGCGCAAAGCGCCCCGGAGGAGATTGCACTTCCCCGCTCTGCAGATCGGACCATTTCCCAGCAGACTCAGGAAGTTTACAATGAGTGTTCTGTATTATCCCTCATGCCCCTGCAGTGACAAACTGGCCACCAACAAACCAAACTCGCACCTATCCAATCAATCTGGAACACAAAATGGCTGAAAACACCCTCGCACGCCCCCCAAAAACAAAACACAATTTCCGCCGGACAGCAATCCTGTTTGCCGGCGGACCTGCTCCTGCGGCAAATGCTGTCATCTCTGCTGCTGCCACATCATTCCTGCGTAGTGACATTGAAGTCATCGGCATCAAGCATGGTTATTCACAGCTTTTGCAGTACGATGCCAAAAATCCTTTGGTCGAAGATCGAGACTACGTAATGATCGACCACAAAATGCTTGGTCGCACAAGAAACTCGCAGGGCATCATTATTGGCACCGCACGTGATAATCCAGGCAAAATGGTCTCGCATCCTTCGCATCTTGCCGACCCCGAGCGCTCCGCCCCGCTCAAAACGGTCTACGAGGCCTTACGATCGATTGGTGTGGATCTACTCATTTCAATAGGTGGTGACGATACGCTCAAGACGGCCAATAAGTTCAAAATGTATCAAGAACGCCTGCCTCTTGATGCACATCGTATACCTGTCGTGCATTTGCCCAAGACGATTGACAATGACTACCGTGGCATTGATTTTACGTTTGGTTATTTTACCGCTGTTGATTTTCTTGCCAAAGAAGTACGCAACCTGCTTGCTGATGCAGAAGCCAATCGCAACTACTTTTTAGTGGAATCGATGGGGCGTAGTGCCGGCTGGCTGGCCTATGGTGTCGCTATCGCGGGAGAAGCAAGCTTAGTTATTAGCGTTGAGGACATCACAGGCAAGTACGAAGCACACGAAGAAACAATCAATGCCGAAACGGGTGAAAAAACAACTCGCAAGGTCATGAATATGGAAGAAGTTATCCCGCGAATTGTGGCCACCATGAACGCTCGAGAACAAGAGGGCAAATTGTATGGTGTAATCGTTATTGCAGAAGGACTTGCCGAACTACTACCTAACACCTACCTAGAAGGTGTGGATCGCGATGACCACGGACATATCAATATTTCAGCCATCAATCTGCACGAAATATTCTCTTCCTTAGTTGCCAAGGAATACGAACGCCAAACGGGCCGGCATCGTAAGGTCAACGGTTTGCAACTAGGTTACGAGGCGCGCTGTGCAAAACCTCACGCTTTCGATACCATGCTGGGCAGCCAATTGGGTGTTGGCGCCTATCGGGCCTTGGTCGAAAAAAGCCTGAATGGCGTGATGGTCTCCGTATCAGGCCAATTGAATCTAGAATATGTGCCCTTCGATGAACTGGTAGACCCCGAAACTCTGGTCACAGTCGTTCGTCATATCGAACGAGACAGTGACTTCCAGCAACTTACTCGTTTCTTAGAAACGTATGTCGATGACGGGGAAGAACTTCGTTAAGAATCGAAAGAAAAAGCAGGCTAGTACCCAATCACCAGGGTGCAACCTCATTCACCCAATGTTCCTTTGGTGCTAGGTATACCCAACATCCGTGGATCATCTTCCACAGCCATGCGCAAGGCTCGTGCTGTTGCTTTGAAAACGGCCTCGGCAATATGGTGGCTATTGCGACCGTAATGCATGAGGACATGTAGATTACACAGGGCGTTTGCCGCTGTTGCCTGCCAAAAATCTTCCAGCAACTCGCTATCGAAATCGCCAATCTTCGCTGCGGGTGTTGGCGCTTGGTAGGCCAGGGCGTATCGTCCACTGAAGTCGATTGCTACAGTAACCAATGTCTCTTCCATAGGCAAAGTAAAGTGGCCATAGCGACGAATGCCACCTTTGTCGCCCAAGGCCTCACGTAGAGCCAATCCTAGACAAATTCCTGTATCTTCAACTGAGTGGTGCTGATCCACTTGCAAGTCGCCTTGCACGCGAATTTTGAGATCCAAAGCACCATGTTTTGTGAAAAGCTCCAGCATATGGTCGAGAAATCCAACTCCCGTGGAGATATCGGCCTGCCCCGTACCATCGATGCACAAATCCAACTCAATTTGAGTTTCAGCCGTGTTTCGCCGAATGCTTGCTGTACGTGCCATGGGAAAAATTGGGGTCGAGTATTGGGTGCTTTAGGTTGGCCCAGATTCGAAACGGACATAGTATCCGGGCCAGGGAATTGGAGCCAGAGGCTCTCCCACTGTCCAATCTTACCATGGACACTGCCCATCAACGATGAGTTCGGTCACCTGGGAACGGCATTCCTAGGTAGTTTTTTGCATCCCAATCGGTCCGTTTGTTACAATCGGACAGATCGGTGACTCTTTATCACAATGCGATTCCCACTTCCAGAAAAGCTATACAAGCGCTGCATCCACTACAAATTCAAGATTGGGAGAATGACACCATGGCACCCATGAAATGCCCCAGCTCGCGCAGCACAAACCCTCTGTATGGCGATAGCTACTCTTTAACACACATAGCTCGCCGATGGGGTGTTTCACGACGTGACATTCGCCTACTTCTCAAGCAGGGCCAACTTCCTTTCATCGAAGTACTGGGCCAACTTCGGGTACCAACCACTGCCGTGCAAAAATACGAACACCAGAAGAGCTCGTAGGCAGACTAGGATGAAATATGCGAGCTAGAGTGTCCACTCAGGAGCCCGCGCACGAATCAGCTCGGTTAGTTTCAGCAAAGTCGGCACATCAAGTTGTTCCGTACGCGTATCAGGCGAAAAATCCATTGGAGCAATTGCTTCGTCAACCTCGGCTTTCGAAAGATGCGCCTTCATCGCAGCGACAATATTAGCTCGCAAAAACTTACGACGGTGGATAAAGATCGCCTTCACAAACTGGTGAAAATAATGCCGGTCCGGAACCTGTGCTCTACGCTCAGCATCAACAACAATGCGCACAATAGCCGATTCCACTTTAGGTGGTGGCCAGAACACTCCAGGCGCCATAATTCGCACAATTTCTGTATTGGCCTGGCACTGCATCCAAACACTGAGTGCTCCGTAATCTTTGGACCAGGGCCTGGCAACGATTCGATCTGCTAATTCTTTTTGAATTGTCGCCACCATTGAATGGGGGATGTATTCGCATGTCAGCATGTTTGAAAGGACGGGAGTGGCTATGTTGTAGGGCAAATTTGCCACAAGTTTCAGCCGTCTGGTCGGATCCTTTGCCAGCTCCAATCCGACCGCATCCATGATGCGCTGGTCAAATGTATTTTTATTTTTCAGCGCGTCATGCTTAAGCATCGTTACGTTTTCGTGCTCCAGCAGCAGCTCGCTGGCTAGTTCAAACAAATGCCCATCAATCTCAACCGTGATCACCGCTCCTGCTCGTTGGGCCATCAAAGCCGTCAAGGCCCCTGTGCCTGTACCAATCTCCAACACCACATCCTGAGGCGACAGATCAGCCGAATCTACAATCAGTAACTGCAGATTGAGATCTATTAAAAAATTCTGACCATGGCGTGTCGCAGGCTGAATACCAACCTCTCGGAAACGCTCTATTAAAAAAGACTTCGTTTGGCGGGGCATAGAATGGACGTTCGTAGTTAGGTGTTGGGCATTAGCTGGTTGACGGGGTACTCTGTAGGAAAAACATACTAGAACCGGTTTCAAAACATATTTGTAGCCGGCGATTGCTACGAGAGTCGATTTTTCATCCTGGTTTTATAGGCTCTCTTAGCGACCGCAGGCAAAGGAAATAAAAAACAATGCATTTGGAAACCGGTTCTAAGACTTCCACCGTAATTGCTGCTCAACATACTTGGCTAAAATATCGGTCTCAAGATTGACCCGATCACCTGGTTGTCTCTGACCTAAGGTTGTCACGTTCAACGTGTGGGGGATAAGGGCTACGCTAAAACGTTCTTTCTCGACATCAACCAAAGTCAGACTGACTCCATCCATGGCTACAGAACCCTTACTGGCCATTTGGCGTGTGAGACCATTTGGGACTTTTACCCAAAGGGTACACCAATCGGAGTCTTCAATACGCTGGTCGATCGTCCCCAAACCGTCAACATGCCCGCTGACAAGATGCCCACCCAATGCATCGCCTGCGCCTAGTGCCGTTTCGAGATTAATCGGATCTCCCTCAGAAAGCTCTCCCAGAGTCGTACGCTTGAGGGTTTCAGCTCCTGCTTCAAATGTCAGGCTATTCCCTTGCACTGCGACTACGGTAAGGCAGCAGCCATTGATTGCAATGCTGTCCCCCACAGCTGCACCGGGGGCAGCGAATAGATCAGTAATTGTCAATCGCACACCTGGTCCGTCGGGAAGAATCGCTTCAACTTTTGCGAGGCTTTGTACCAATCCGGTAAACATCGTCAAGACACCTTATTCGACACGGACTTTCTACTACGAATTATTTGAATTCCAACATGGCGAATCGCAGGAATTGCGGCATACAGTCCACAAAGAATAGGAATTGCATACCAGCGCACAAACGAGAGTACCATCAATACACAAACGATTGTCACCACTTGTGAAAAACTTCGTTTGCCGCGGAGAAACTGTGTTACCAAATGTGGGTATGGAATACGAGTCACCATCAAGAGTGCTACCACAGCTGCAAACGGAGGAAGTATTAATTGCATCCAATCGTCATATTGTTTGAAGGATTCAAAATTAATTTCATTACGTAATGAATATGAAAGCATGGCAAAACTGGCAATCATTGCCGCAGCTGCCGGTGATGGTAAACCTGCAAATATACCGTGATCGTCACTTTCGTCCGTTTCGACATTGAAACGAGCCAGGCGCAGAGCAGCACAGCAGGCAAAAAGTGCCGCAATGCTCCACACAGCTTCGCTATGCAAGCTTGTAAATTGCGGACACATTTTCACCAGCAAGATGGCAGGAGCAACTCCGAAGGAGACCACATCACAAAGACTATCTAGTTGCCCCCCAAAATCACTCGTAGTCCTTGTGAGTCGTGCAACTTGACCATCGAACATATCACATAGCATGGCTATAAAAATCAGCGAACCACAAAGCATTAGGTTGTGCGTGGGCACTCCACTATCAAAATAGGGCCATACCAAACCCAATTTGGGTGCTGGCACCGCTTCTATAACTCCAGGCTTTTCAATCCGAGCGGCAACGACTATTGCAAAAAATCCACAGACCAGATTTCCTAGCGTAAAGAGAGTTGGCAATACGGCAATCGCACGGACAGGTTTCATGAGATAGGTTGCCAGAAAGTAGGAGCCGTCGAGGTAGGAGTCGTAATATGCTTGAAAGCCTATCCCACATTTGGCTCCTTAGCTGTTGGGAGTGTGGTCAGGGGAGAGTGTTCAGATTTGTTGGTAGGTTCCCGTGCCCAATTTATCCGTACGACAAATAAACTAATCCGTGTAACGAGCCAATACTGTGCTGCCCGCTTGTACCTTTTGGCCAACTTCGACTTCCACCAGGACCTCATCACGCGGCAAAATCAGTTCGGTACGCGAACCTAGCTTAATCATACCAAATTTTTCGCCCCGTTGGAGCGTATCTCCGGGCTTCAAGACACAAACAATTCTTCTGGCTATCAACCCTGAAATGGCTCGTACGGCAAACTTTCGGTGCGATGCGTTTTCCGTTTCTCCAAACTCTTCCATTCCTATCCACATATATTCATTTCTGAGGGCACTTTCGGGATTCATAGCGTTCAAAAATTCGCCCGGCTTGTAGTGCATCTCCAAGATCCGTGCTGCCCGTGGAGAACGATTTACATGCACATTGAAAATAGAAAGAAAAATTCCGACCCGTATTGCGGGACCGTTAAAAAAGTCGTAATGCTCAAGCTCTGTCACTTCCGCAATGGTTCCGTCAGCTGGCGAAACAATGGCATTTGCGGATTGAGGAATCTCGCGATTAGGATCACGAAAAAAGTAGACGATTAACCCCAATAAAATAGCCGGCAGGATTGCCAACCAGCGCCAAACCCCACCACCGGTCAGAGCGAGAATCATCAACAATACCAGAGGCCAACCCATGATTTGCAACTCAGCAAGTCCCCACCGGGCAAAGGGGATACTTTCGCGCCAGGCAAAACCATCATCTTCTTTTGCCCAATGGGCCGTACACAAATTGCTGCAGTACTTGAGATCGCGTGGATCAAGAATCTCATGAGGCGCACCCGAGGTGTCTCCTCGGCGCAACTCGGCCATGCGTTGGACGTAGCCCTGACGAAACGTTTTCAGATACCAACGTCTGAAAGTTCCCCAACAGAGTTCCAGTTGGTAACAAAAGCCACCTCCAGGCTGGACGCTCTGGATATTCTCGGGGAGCGGAGGGTAGGATTGCGGCATATTAAATAGAAACCGTACACTCAGCGAGCGTGTT
Source organism: uncultured Planctomycetaceae bacterium (assembly GCA_963935315.1). Taxonomy (GTDB): domain Bacteria; phylum Planctomycetota; class Planctomycetia; order Pirellulales; family Lacipirellulaceae; genus Bythopirellula. The sequence continues at coordinate 6,490 of CAWWCC010000087.1, forward strand.
GTAAGCGCTCTCTAACAGATCAGACGTCTCCTCAAAACTAATGCATCCATCGGTGATGGACACACCATATTTGAGAGTAGCTAAATCGCTGCCAAGCTTCTGCTGTCCTGCATGGAGATTGCTCTCCAGCATCAGCCCGACTATTGTGTCATTGCCTGCAGCACGTTGATCGAGCACATTATTCCAGGCAACCGATTGTTTGGTAAAATCTTTATTGGAATTGGCATGGCTACAATCGACGACAAACCGAGGAGGTAAATTTGCCTTGGCCAGCATACGGCTCGCTTCGGCAAGACTCGCAGCATCATAGTTCGGCCCCAAGCGACCTCCGCGTAGTATCAGGTGCCCCAAATCGTTGCCACGTGTGTTGACCATGCAGGTTTTTCCCGAATAGTCGATTCCGAGAAACGTATGGGGTGTACGAGCGGCTTCCATCGCATTGATTGCAACTTCTAAACTCCCCTCTGTACTATTCTTAAAACCTACCGGCATGGACAAACCGCTGGCCATTTGTCGGTGGGTTGGTGATTCAGTAGTACGCGCACCAATGGATGCAATCGTGATTAAATCCGCAATGTATTGGGGCGTAATTGGCTCTAGCATCTCCGTTGCAGCCGGAAGTCCAATCTTGGTAATGTCGAGCAAAATCTCGCGAGCCCGACGCAGGCCAACAGACATGTCAAAAGTACCATCCAAATGTGGGTCGTTAATAAGACCTTTCCAACCCACTGTGGTACGCGGTTTCTCAAAATAAACGCGCATCACAACAACGAGACGATCACTAACTTGCTGTGCCAATGGCTTAAGCTTTTCAGCAAATTCGATGGCGTTTTCATGATTATGAATCGAACAAGGACCGACGATAGCAATCACGCGTCGGTCGTCTCCACGCAGGATCGCTTTTACGGCCTCACGTGATTGATAAACCGACTCAGCAACATCTGTATTCAGACTGAACTCTTTTTTAAGATCCGCTGGTGCTGTGAGAGAATTCGTGCTCAGAATATTTATATCTTGGAGAGCGTGTAATTGCTTTTCAGTCATGGATTGCGTCGAGATTGAATAGTCGGGGATGCTTAATGAGAACACCCCACAAAGGCAAAACTACCAGTTTATCCCAGAATCTGCCGGTTGTCGAACTGCCTATCGCCAGGAATTGAATAGTTTACTGCCTCCCAGCGTGGAATCCAAGCTCGCTCGCTCCAGTCGACAAGTGAGAAAACACCGATTAAGCTGGGGCTAACCCGTAAGATGAAGATCGTAGCATTTTTTCCGCTTATGCCCCTGCGCCGGTTGATTGGGCTGACGGCGCTCTCGATGCCAAATCAAAAATTACGCCAGCAAATTGCCTGGGAAGCCGCCCGTCTCATGTACGAGCGGCAAGAATCTGAGTACTACCGTGCCAAGATGAAAGCGGCTCGAAAACTTTGCCGTGGGTGGGCCAAACCCAACGATTTTCCCAGCAATGCCGAGATTCGCGACCAGGTGCAAACACTAGCCCGTCTCTACGAAGGCGTAAAACGAACCGACAATCTACTGAAAATGCGGGTAGCAGCCCTCGCGTTCATGAAACAACTTTCTCCTTTTCGCCCACGCCTTATCGGCAGCGTTCTTACTGGACACATTCGAGAGGGATCGGACATTGACCTGCATTTGTTTTCTGACTCTGTGGAAGCAGTCACCCATGCTTTGGACTTGCAAGGGATTGTTCATGATGTCGAACACAAACAGATCCGCAAACATGGCGAAGAAAGGACCTTTCATCACATCCACTTCAACCATGAGTTTGTTTTTGAATTGACTATCTATGCAACCAATCAAGCTCATTATGTTTTCAAAAGTTCCATCACAGGCAAAGCAATTGAGCGAGCCAGTATTGCTCAGCTCGAAGCCCTACTGGCTAAACAATATCCAGAACTTGATCTCGATGCTGCCCTGATAGATATAGAAGAAAAAGTAGATCGCTTCCAAATCTACGAAGCGCTCCTGCTGCCACTCGAAAACATCCAGCAAAACCTGAAATTCCACCCGGAAGGAGACGTACTGTATCACAGCTTGCAAGTCTTTGACCATGCGCGTGATGAACTACCCTATGACGAAGAATTTCTTATTGCCGCCTTACTGCACGATGTTGGAAAAGGCATTGACAGCTATGATCATGTGCAAGCGGGACTCGAAGCCCTGGAAGACACCCTGACCACACGAACAGCCTGGCTCATCGAGCATCACATGCTGGCCCACGCAATCGCCGATCAGACATTGGGCCGTCGTGCGCATCGACGCCTACGGGAGTCAGAGTACTACGAAGACCTCATTTTGCTCGGCGAGTGCGATCGTGCCGGTCGGCAACCAGGTGTGGAAGTCCCTGAGTTGGAAGAAGCCTTGGATTACTTGCGAAGTATAGGAAAAATATTCTGATAAGAAGCTAAGCAGATCGTATTTCATCTGGAGCGAGGCTGAAAAGCATTAAACACGTCAGATTTTGAGCATTGAACATTGCATCCCTTGTAAGACTCTCTTACCAACTGCATCAGCCTAAGAGTGGGCACGTATCAAACCATTCTCGTCCTTGGGAGTGCATCCACTCCGTGCACTCAGAAGGACCCCAGAATCCTGGGTCGTACTTATAAAGCGTCGGGCGATCTGAATCTTTCCAGGATTGCAGAATAGGGTCACAAATCTCCCAGGCAGCCTCCACCTCATCGGCACGTGCAAATAAGCTGGCATCTCCTTCAAGTGCGTCCAAAAGCAAACGTTCGTAGGCTTCGGGCATGACACCCCGAAACTCTTTCTGGTAGTTAAAATTCAGGTCGGTTTGGCGCATGCGCATCCCAGCATCGGGCACTTTGGTTTGAAAGTGCAATTGGATACCTTCGGCAGGCTGAACTTGAATCACAAGGCGGTTCGACTCTCCTAACTCACTGGGACTATCATCAAAGAGTTTGTGAGGAGGCGAATGAAACTGGATGACGATCTGAGTCGTACGACAAGACATCGCCTTACCACTTCGCAAGTAGAAAGGGACACCTTGCCATCGCCAATTATCCACCAAGAGCTTCATACTGGCAAATGTTGCCGTGTGGCTGGTTGAATCCACACCTTGGGACGAGGTGTATCCCCGGTACTGTCCACGAAAGGTATCCTGCGCAACCTGATCCCCACTCAGAGGCTTGATAGCATCAAGCACCTTAACTTTTTCATTACGGATTGCATCCGCTTCGTAGCGAACAGGCGCCTCCATGGCAGTTATCATGAGTAGTTGCAATAAGTGATTTTGAATCATGTCACGCACAACACCTGCAGAGTCGTAATAGCCTGCACGGCTTGCAACATCTACTTCCTCAGCGACGGTAATCTGCACGTGATCGATGTAATTACGATTCCAGATGGGTTCAAAAATCGTATTGCCGAAACGAAGAACCATCAGGTTCTGAACCGTTTCTTTGCCAAGGTAATGATCAATTCTGTAAACCTGACTCTCGGCAAACACTTTATGGGTAGTACGGTTTAATTCTTGTGCGCTCTCTAAATCCGTGCCAAACGGTTTTTCGATAATAACGCGACGCGATCCGGTACTTTCGTCGGCCAACCCAGATTGACCCAATTTTTCGATAGCCGGCTGATAGAATTTTGGGGCCGTCGACAAATAGTACAAGCGATTGCTCGACTTATTTCCTTCAATCTGACTAAGAAACTTACCTACAGAACGAAAGTCTTCGGCTTTGTTGATATCGCCCGGATGGTAGTAAATCTGTTTCGAAAAATCTTCCCAATGCTCCTTATCAAAATTTTCACCTAAAAATTCCTGCGTTGTCTCAAAAAGTTTGCTACGCCAAGCTTCGTGCGAATAGTCCGAGCGTGAAAAACCCACCAAACGAAGCGGTTCGTTCAGCCTCCCTTTACGAAACAGTTGATACAGCGCAGGCACCAACTTGCGACTCGTAAGATCGCCTGAAGCACCAAAGATAATTATTGTGGAGGACATAAGAGTTTAAGTTTCAAGTCTCAATTTTCAGGCCAGGGATGAAAATAGGTGTCCATTCAACATCTCTCTCCCGCGTCTCCGAGGGAGAGGGCAGGGCGTCTGGCTGGGTGCCAGGGCTGAACGTTCGTGTCTCCGTATCAGATTGGTTCTAAATTGTCATACTGGTAAAGCCACCATCCACATAGATGGCTTCTCCAGTGATAAAACTTCCAGCTGTCCTTGATAGCAATAGTAGTGTAGCTCCTATGAGCTCTGCCGGCTCTCCAAAGCGATCCATCGGGGTATGGCGCATAATATCTGTGATACGATCCTGACTTAGAATCTTGCGATTCTGCTCCGCCGGGAAAAAACCGGGACAAAGGCAGTTTACCCGTACATTCTGGGTGGCAAACTCGCGAGCTAGATTCTTAGTCAAGTTCAAAATGGCCCCCTTGCTAACTGAATACGTGAATACCCTCGACAAAGGCAAAAAGCTACTCGCACTACCAATATTGAGAATCGCTCCGCCTCCAGCTTCAATCATCGCTTTGCCAAATACCTGACAGGCGTAATGGGTTCCGCTTAAATTGGAACGGATAATCTTATCAAACTCCTCATCTTTGATTTCAAAGTAGGGGGTTGCCGAATTGACTCCCGCACCATTAATCACCGCATCGATCCGGCCATGTTCTGCCAACACCTGGTCGCATAGTTGCTGGATCGAGTGTTTGCTCATGGTGTCAACTGCTACAAAAGAGGCTTTGCCCCCTGCTGCTTCTATCGCCTGAACACGGGCTAAACCACGTTCTTCGCTTCGACCCGCAAGAACCGCATGGGCGCCGGCAGCTGCCAGACCTTCGGCCATCTCACCACACAGCACACCCGTACCACCAATAACGACCACTACCTGACCATCAAATCCA
>CAWWCC010000088.1:0-11306 GCA_963935315.1 uncultured Planctomycetaceae bacterium
ATATGGCCGAGCACATTGCACTTGCAGGGCAATCACCGGTCCTCTTTGTCAGCCTCGAAATGTCGGCCCTCGAACTAGGGGATCGCTTGCTTTGTAGTGTTGCCGAAGTGAACGGTCATCGACTTCGGAATGGCTCGATAACAGCTGAAGAGCGCCGCAGGCTGGTACAAACGGCCGCAGAAGTCAGCCAGGCTCCTCTTCATATTGACGACTCACCAAGTCGCACCATGACGGAGATTGCTGCAAACGCACGACGTCTTAAGCGTCGCGAAAACCTGGGTCTGATTGTCATTGACTATCTGCAATTAATCGAGCCGGATAATGCGCGGGATCCACGGCAAGAACAAGTGGCCAAGATAGCCCGCCGCCTCAAAGGCGTAGCTCGTGAATTAGAAGTTCCCGTTTTATGTCTGGCACAACTGAACCGTCAGGTAGAGGCGGGGGGAGATAAAAAACCTCAGCTCAGCCATTTACGTGAATCTGGAGCGATTGAGCAAGATGCCGATGTGGTTATGTTTGTCCATCGGGATGAATATTACCAGACCAACGAGGAAGACCGTGAAGCTGTCCGTGGCGAAGCAGACCTGCTCATACGCAAGCAGCGCAATGGCCCGACGGGCGATATCAAGCTTACATGGAGTCACGAATTCACACGTTTCCGCAATTATGCCCAAAAACCATATGCTGAATTTGAAGCCTATGGCGGGAGTGATTTCTAGAGCGGGTCCGTGATAAAGGCTGCAGCATGACTCTGCCCTGATATTTCATGCGCTCCTGCTGCGACAGTCGCAGAGTTCCTGGCAGATAGCCTTACCTGGCTACGTTAAGCCTGCTGTTATGCTGTTATGCTTCGACTACGGGCACCGCGCGTAGTTGTGGTATTGTACCGGAGCCAGCAAGCATGGTATTGGCCACATTGGCTTTTGTTAGGATTTTCAACATGAGAAAATCTAGAAAGTTAAATACTTTCTGATGACCACAATCAATTTCACGCATAGGATAAGAGTAGCAGTGTTGTAGTGATGTTGCTCTTTTTTAAGCAGGATTCTGTACGTTCAATGTCAGCAGCAATTTGTTGCCTCTGGCCTACATTACCAATGACTTTTCAAAGTGACCTCCTACAGAGATGGAGAATCGAATTGGCTCGTCTTGCGAGTTCAATGCCAGCATCAAACTCTCCAGACTATTAGTCACAAATACTGCATGCGAAGGTGCTGCGCTATCTCATTCGCAGGTATGCGAATCGAAGTGGCTGGAGTCATCATGCTCAAGGCATGAGTTCTCATTCAATCGAACGACGATCACGCCAAGGCATGAACACAACGGGAAATGTTATTGTATCTCAAGAGGCAGCCCGACCTCTCAAAGATAGGCGGACAATTCGACACACATTGCAGTCGGTACGTAGAGGAAACGTAGCTTCCTATGGCGACTTTGGAATTTGTCCGGACAGAACTAGTCCGTAAAAGGGAGAAGGGAGAAGGGAGCAACCGAGCACTCATGCCATTCGGCATGAGTGCGCAGGGCGGTAGCAATAGGGCTGGAATACGCGCGAGCATCTCGTGTAGCCGGATCCGCCAGGATTCGGGGGGGGCCCAAGCCAACCGGCAGGGTCCAGAAGTCTGGCGACATCTGCTACGGCAGGAATGAGGGCGCTTTAGTATTCCTAGACCGCCGTAGTAGGAACGGATGAAATATTCGGACTAGACAAGGACTCATGTGACAGCTTCCAAGCAGTGGGTGGCCGCACGCCACTTACTACTCACTTACGAAAAGACCCGAGGTTCAAAGCAGTGGAAATTGCACCCATCTTTTCATAGGAGCTTGTTTTGGCGTTGAGCGCCAGATTGTCAATCGCAGTTATCGCGTGGCTCTTGCTTGTCTTCTAAACGGGCCAGCCGTTCGTTGATAGTTCGTAGTTGATCAAGAATCAGGGCATGCACGTAGACGGCATCCATGCCAACAGGACTATCGGCTGAAGCTATTTGATCGATGATCGACTGGAGTTCTATTTTAGGTTTCATGGCGATTGCTCAGGAGTTTAGGTCTAGGCAGCTTGGGCTTGCCAGGGCATGCGCGGGTAGCCACCCGGGTTGGATTCAACGCAGGCGATACCATCGTGTTCTAATTGTTTATCTCAGGGAATTGGATTTGGCAACAATAAGAACGTGAGCACATCTCGATAGTCGTTTTGTGGTGGGACCACCTTATGCAAAGCATTGTTCAAGAACAACATGACATCCCTAGCCTTGGCTTCGTGACTGAAGGGACGGTAGAGTAAGTCGTGTTGTTTGGCGAACTCCTACAAGTCTTCGACTCGTTTCGAGGTGTCTCCCCGATAGCCAGCTTGGTAGTAGGACAGTATGTCCTCAATATTCATAAATTGTGTTGCCCCTTGTGCTTTTCCTGCATTTGTTAAGTGAAGCATGCACTTGAGAGTTTCTGCAGGAACATTGTCGGAGTCCCACGGCCAGGAAGAAGTTACGTCAGTCGCCGGAAAACTGCGGTAACAATCCAGCCATTGCACACGGTAAGTGGGTTCCAAAAAATCTCCGAATATGTTGATCCAGGTGTGCGCTGTAAAAAATGTCTGCCACGCTACGGCCCAGAGTTGAAATGGGGGTATCAATTTTTTTCATAAGATGTGTTGTTGATTCTTTATCCAACGGCGACTCTTCAGCAAGGAGATGACTCATTTGTTCCGACAGATCTTGAGCCGTTTTCGCAGGCATGAAATTGCGAACGAGTACCGACCCTTGTGCACGTACGCCCTGATCGTCCTGAGGACTCTTTGCTTGGGACTGACATGCTTTGGCATAACGTTGATAGCGCCCATTCAACAGAGGGCCTAACGTATTTCTGAACTTTTTGAACTACGATGGTCGCGATCCAAACCAACGGAGTGGTTTTCGGATGGGAGATAAAGTGCGATCGATGGCTTGTTCGTAGAGTTGGATAAGAGCTGGTGGGTTGGGTATGTCTTTGTTCCTACAAGATTCTCGACGAAATGGAAAAATGGAATAGGAGGTAATTGAGATGGCATTTCACACTGCGTGTGGCAATAGTACCGACTACCATTCCTTGTGCAAAGGTTGCTTGGAAGGCAAAGATAGTCGTCCGGGAAAAGTAAATCGAACTAGAAATATGCCAGAACAGGACAAAGGGGGGGGGAGATAGAGATTGGCTGACGCTAACAGTGCAAAGCGGAGGAAATATAGGGAGAACCCAGATGTCCCAAGGCAGCTTAAGTTGTTTCATGCAAGCATATCCAGCGAACGGGTCTGTACTTTTGGGAGCAAGTGATACGGATCTCGACTTCCACACTGCTAGCAATGGGCAGAATTCATCTTGCTGCATGATCCTTCATTCGTTATTTCTTCGCGGTCCGTATTGCGGTGAGTCTGCGCAAAGACGGCGTAGTGTCCTCCCAGATGTTTGCTTTTCATGTAACTTCGCCCCGTAAAGCCCATGTCTTTTCATAAATCATCTCAGCGAGCAATTGGGCAGCTACTGTTCTCGCTTTTCTTCCTGTTTTGGGTAGCTGGTGATTGCTCCAGGCAATCAGAAGCCCAGGAAGTACTACCGCCTGGCACTCGGGACGAGCCAATCTCGCCTCAAAGTGAACTGGTGACCGAAATTCGTATTCTAGGTAATGACACAATCGACACGGCCAAAGTTTCAGGTCAGCTTACCACGCGTGTGGGCCGTCCATTCCAACGCGCTGTTGTCCAAAACGATGTGCGTCGACTTGCCAATTTGGGTTGGTTTATTGATGTCAAACCGCTTTATGAAGTCACGCCCCAAGGCCGTATTGTAATATTTCAGGTCGTGGAGCGTCCTACTATTCGATATGTCACTTATTTGGGTAATGATGAAATTTCAGATAAAAAACTTGCCAAACAAACTGCTCTTAAAGTTGGCGGTGCTGTCGATCCTTATGCGGTAGAAGAAGGACGACGTAAAATACAGGAGCATTATAAGAGTCGAGGATTTAATAAGGCTCAGGTTACAGTTCTGGAAGGGAATAAAGCAACGGATCAAGGCATTGCTTACCTCATCAATGAAGGCAAATCACAAAGGGTGTGGGATGTTGAATTCGTCGGCAACGATTTTGTTAGTGATGGACGATTGAAAACAATTATTAAATCAAAGCCACCTACATTAATGGTTCTCAAAGGATATCTGGACCGAGAGCAAATAGACAAGGATGTCGATCGGCTGACGGCCTATTATCGCTCTTTTGGTTACTTCCAGGCCAAGGTGAGCCGTAAATTGGAGCCAAATGCCAGGGGAAATTGGGTCAACCTGACTTTTGTGATTGACGAAGGAGAGCGTTATCATATTCGTAGTGTACGATTTATGGGCAACACTCGATTTGAACCAACGGCTCTGGCCAAGACCGCCAAGCTGACTGCCGGCGAACCTTTTGAACAATCGCGGGTGCAAGGAGATGCACGTTGGCTGAAGGAACTTTATGGGAGTCAGGGCTACGTTTTTGCGGACATACGTCCCGAAACGGTTTTTCTCGAAGAACCAGGTGATGTTGATTTGATCTATCACATTGAAGAGGGTGAGCAATTTCGAGTTGGTCGGATAATTGTCAATATTGGTGGTGATAATCCGCATACACGCATCCAGACCGCACTCAATCCTATGACACTGCGGCCTGGCGATATTGTGGATATTCGCGAAATCCATGCCAGCGAAAGGCGATTGCTGGCCAGCGGACTGTACCACTCCGATCCCGCCACGGGCGTGCGCCCCAAGATTACTTACCGCATATCGGAGGAGTTTGATTCAGCTCTCTCAGATCGTCCCCGTTCACGATCCAAACGGCAACAATCCCGTGGCATTCGCGGACAAAGTCCTGATGCAGCAGGCCCCCTCGTGCTTCCTCCTTCCGCAGCACCATTACCATCCCATGTGATTCCTGCTCCACCCACTCAGGATCCCACTTTCCGGCAGGAAATCCACGCCAAAAAAGTGATTATTCGTGGACAAAGTCCCGCTCCAATCAAAAGGAAGCAAACCTCCTGGTGGGCAGTACCAGAAGAGCAACGTACGTATCAAAAACAGCAAACGGCTCAGTACTCGCCTAACAGTTACCAGAGAATTCGTGGACAAAATCCAACGAGCATTAGAAACAACACATACGATTCGCTGCCTACGGGTGGAGTTCAATCAAACTATGGTGGTAGTGTTGTGGGAGCAACTGGCCCCTCCAACAAACCGTTCGCCTCACAAACGTCTGTCCAGCCAGCACAGTACACCGATTCCATCGCGCCGCCCTCGAGTGCGGTTGGCGGTGTGCAACCTGGTTTTCCAGCCAATACAGTGCCTGGCTACCAACTGTTTCCTGGTGGTCGTTTTGGATTGCCCGGACAACCATATCCCCAACAAACAGTGGATATTATTTTTAATGGTCAGGAGACTCAAACGGGTCGTTTGATGTTGGGGCTGGGTGTGAATTCTGATGCTGGTTTAATCGGCAACATCGTACTTGACGAACGTAATTTTGACTGGCGGCGCCCACCGAGTAGCTTTGAAGATATACGCAATGGCACAGCTTTTCGTGGTGCGGGCCAACGATTTCGTATCAATGCTTCACCTGGTAGCGAAGTGAATCGGTACTTGATGAGTTTTCAGCAGCCGTACTTGTTCGATAGTCCCATCAGCTTGGGGGTGAGTGGATCGTATTTTGACCGTCGTTTCCGTGATTGGGATGAACAAAGGCTGGGAGGTCGCGTAGCCGTGGGTTGGCAGTGGGTTGAACGCGATTTATCGGCCAATCTCGCCTATCGGGGTGAACAAGTCGATGTCACGAATGCCACTCCAGGGGTTCCTGAACTGCTCTCTGCCCTGGGTAGCAACTCCTTGCACGGTTTCAAAATGACGCTTGTCAATGACACGCGTGACAGTACATTTCTTCCCACGCAGGGACATTACCTGGAGACGTCCGGTGAGTTTGTTACCGGTTCGTTTGATTACCCGCGTGTGATGATTGATTACCGGCGTTACTTCTTGCTTAAAGAAAGGCCAGATCACTCAGGACGCCATGTGCTGAGTGCATCAACGAATGTTGGGTGGTTGGGAAATAATGCACCCATTTATGAGCACTTTTTTGCCGGAGGTTTTTCAACGTTACGAGGTTTTGACTTTCGTGGAGCTTCGCCCGTTGACCTGGCGACTGGCGCGGAGGTAGGTGGTGAATTCCAGTGGCTGAACTCGGTGCAATACTTATTCCCGATCACCGCCGACGAAATGCTTCATGGTGTTGTCTTCTGCGACTTCGGTACGGTTGAACGGGATGTACAGATTCGAGATTTCCGCGTAGCCCCTGGTGCTGGATTGAGGGTATCTGTACCAGCAATGGGACCAGCGCCAATTGCCCTCGACTTTGCCTATGCACTCAATCACGCCGATTTCGACGACACACAAGTCTTTAGTTTCAGCATGGGTTTTTCCAGGTAGTCTAAACGGATAAGTTTTCGGTTGGCAGACGAAAGATGGCTCGTTAATCGAGAACCGGTTCTTGAAGTTTCTTCTGAATGGCGTCAACCGAGTCTCGACAAAAACGCCGCTGGGCATAACGTAGATAGGGCTGTCCTAGGCGAATAGCATAATTTGCCGGGCGAGAGAACGAAAAGATTTCATAGACCACATCCTGTGTATGAGGGTCGTAAGAAACAGTAAATCGCTCCTCTCCCGACAGTGGGTATGCTGGCAATGTCCCGTAGCTAAAGCCAAACTTTATTTCGGGGTTTTTATTATCCACGTGGACAACTTTTGCTACCTGAAGTGAATAGATTCCCAGCATTCGGACCAAGGTGCAAATGGGAGCTTGTTCACAAATCGATTCTGGTCGAGAGACAACTTGAAGCCACCCAAGGTCTAATATATGCAGACGGGTAATGGCCTCTTTGGCTCGGAGAAATGTTGTCTGGCCTTTGCCAATCACGGCTTGCCATTGATTCATCGAATAACCTGACGGGCACCTCGATTCTACCGTCAAGCCAATGTCCGGATAGGTAAGACGTTGATGGCACTGAGACTCAATTGTTTGTTTTATGAAGTCTTCAGTGGGCCGCCGCAATAGAAACAATGTTCACTCCATGAACTGCTGAGATTGATAAGAATCAAAAGAAGTTTCTTCCTGAAACGGGGGAGGGGGATTTAGGATTGGCTCTATGTCGTGCCAATTTGTAACCAGGCATCGACAACTCCATATTGTTGGTAGCCTTATTGCGGAGCCTCTGGAATGATTTCCAACTGCGATGGACAGGGGCATTCTGGTGGAATCTGTATTGGCATTCTAGAACGCAGTTGATGGTAATCAAGATGATATGGGTAGGGCCGCTGGTACCAATTTCCGTAAATTTGGGGGGAGTAGAAATTCCAGCCACCTTGGTGCCATCCGTAGCCTGGAAAACGATGGCCCCCAAAATACATGTTGCCAGTCGGATGTCTCCCACGCTGATAGACGGGGCCAGACCCTTCGTTCGCGATAGCAGACGAAACCATTAAGCAACCAATTAAGATCACTATGCAGAGGAGTCGTTGCAGCAAGAGTAGATGGATTTGCATACATCCATGCTAGGCACATACAGAAGCCTCGGTCAAGCATTTTCAGTCGAAAATCCGACGACTGGCTACGACGCAGGTAGGTATTGCAATTGGTAGCAAGACGAATTCGTTTGCAGTAGGATCCGAATACCGAGAGGCACTATAGTGTGTGGCGTTCCCGGGGGTCAGCCATGCTTTCTGCCATTTTGCTGAGCGCCTCAGTCTCAATCTGTCGGACACGTTCCCGAGTTAACCCCAGGGTTTCACCGATTTCTTTGAGCGTACGTGGCTCATGATTTTGTAGACCGAATCGCATTTTCAGCACAGTCGCCTCGCGCTCGTCCATCGTGTCGAGCATACCCATCACGTGTTTGAGACTGTCACTTTCGACCAGGACTTCGTCGGGACTTTGCTGACGTTCGTCCATCACCATATCGCCCAGGCTCCAGCCTGCTTCGGTTTGATCCGTTTGGGGTGTGGCGTTGTAAATCTTGATTGCCTTCTTGATGATCGGCAACTTCTTTTTAGGTAGTCCTAATACACGGGCTATTTCTTCGGGTGTTGGACTTCGATCCAGTTCTTCGGTGAGCCGGGCGGTTGCTCGACGCCATTTAGAAAGCAACTCAACCATGTAGGCTGGAATACGAATTGTTTTCCCCGTATTAATCAATGCCCGCTTGATCGACTGCTTGATCCAATAACTGGCATAGGTGCTAAAGCGGGTGCCCATACCTGGATCAAAACCCTCGACGGCACGTAAGAGGCCTAAATTGCCTTCTTCGATGAGATCCTGGAGGCTTAAACCCTTGCCCGAATAGCCACGCGCGATGTTGACTACCAACCGCAGATTGGCACGTACCATACGATCACGAGCAGCCGTATCGCCTTCGCCAATTCGTGTAGCTAGTTCTTTTTCGTCTGCCGCAGTAAGCAGGGCCGTTTCGTTTATTTCGCGCAGGTAGGTTTCTAACGGAGTTTGTACCGCGGAACCTTTGCTGCGTTTTGAGGTTGTAGTTGTCATTATCGGGTGTACCGTTGCGGATCGGGGAGGGTTTGTAGGGGGCCGCCAATCATTTTGATCCTGTGGTCAGGAAGTAGGAAAAAAACAATTCGACAACAAAGGTAAATTTATGTACCTGAGCACCTACTCGGAGAGCCAGCTCATGGTGGTACCCTTAGGATATCGTCGGAGTCCTGGAGGAGTCTGAAGCAGAGGCAAAGAGCGCTGCCGTGGCACGAATGTGCCCGACGTTCGGACCGTAACAAAAAAAAGGGCGCCACCGGTCATGACCCGTGGCGCCCTAAAATAGTCTTGGAGATTTGTTGGATACCAGACAATCGTGTAAAGATTGGCTAACTTTCCTTTTCTGCGGCCTCTATCGATTCTGAGCTTTCCTCTAATTTTTCGGCTGCAGGTTCAGCTGCAGGTTCAGCTGCAGGTTCTTCAGATGCACTGGCCGCGTCCGTTGCAGACTTGAATAAGGGACCTGAATCGGTACCAATACCACCCTTCAAATCCCCGGGTGCCTCTTTGCCGGCTACTGCTTCAGCCTCAGCGGCTTCGGCTGCAGCCTCGTCTTCCTCAGCCCATTCAACACGTTTCCGAGAAAGACCAATTTTTCGTTCTTCAGAATCAACGCGTAATATTTTGACTTCCAGATCGTCGCCCACGTTTACCACGTCTTGTGGGTTCTCAACCTTATTTTCGGACAATTCCGAAATGTGCAATAACCCTTCGAGGCCGTCTTCCAATCCAACGAAGACCCCAAAGTTTGTGATTTTAGTCACTTTACCGTTAACAAGTTGACCCTGCTGGTAGCGGTTGGGAATGTCTGTGGCCCACGGATCTTCATCAAGTTGCTTTAAGCCCAAAGCAATACGTCGCCTTTCCTGGTCGACAGAAAGCACTTTGCATTCAACTTCTTGTCCCTTTTCAACCATTTCACTGGGATGGCTGATTTTGCGTGTCCAAGACATGTCACTTACGTGAAGCAAGCCGTCAATGCCCTCTTCGATTTCGATGAAGGCACCATAATTCGTGAGATTGCGAACGCGGCCTTTAACCATCGCACCCTCTGGGTATTTGTCAGATACATTCTCCCAAGGGTTGTCTTGGGTTTGCTTCATGCCCAGCGAGATCTCCTGTTTCTGCTCGTCAATGCGAAGCACAACAACTTCGATTTCGTCGTCAATCTGGACAAGTTCGCTGGGGTGACTAATACGCTTGGTCCAGGACATTTCGCTAATATGCACCAAACCTTCGATGCCATCTTCCAACTTTACAAAGGCGCCGTAGGTCATCACGTTGACAACCGAACCTTTGACGGTGGAATTGACCGGGTACTTGCCAGCAACATTTTCCCAAGGACTGGCAGATTTTTGTTTAAGGCCTAAGGCAATCTTTTCTTTCTCGTAGTCGATGTTGAGGATGATTACCTCAAGCTCGTCGTCAATCTTCACCATCTCGGAGGGATGGTTAATACGACCCCAACTCATGTCTGTGATATGGAGCAAACCATCAATTCCGCCCAGATCAACAAACGCACCAAAGTCGGCGATGTTCTTTACAATTCCACTACGAGAATTACCAATTTCGAGTTCTTTGAGCAGTTCGGACTTCTTTTCCGACCGCTGGGCTTCGATCAGACTACGACGACTTACCACGATATTGCGGCGCGCTTCGTCGATTTTGAGAATCATACATTCAATGGGCTTGCCGATGTACTCCCCGATGTCATGGGGTCGACGGATATCGACTTGACTGGCTGGTAAGAAAACATTGACGCCGATATCTACCAGTAATCCACCCTTGATTTTGCGTGTGACTTCTCCTGAAACTACGTCGTTTTCGTTGACGCTCTCCATCACCTTCATCCACTTTTCGATCTTCTCAGCTTTACGTTTGCTGAGCACGATCATACCGCGGTCGTCTAGGTGGCCTTGGGCGTCTTCAACATCCTCAACCAATACACGTATCGTCTGTCCAGGTTCAGGCTGTTCTTCGTCTTCTTCCCACTCATTTCGAGGAACAGTACCTTCGCTCTTATATCCTACATCGATGAGGACAAACTCCTCATCCACTCGAATGATTTTGCCTTCGACTATTTGGTTGACATCTACGTAAGCAGTTTCTAACCACCCCATATCATCAGGGGCCAGTTCACCTACTGCTGCATTCCAATCATCTTCAGAGACATCAAATTCACGGATTAAATTACGGTTGACCATGGAAAAAACGAAACCATCTGCGAAATCGGGCAGTAAAAAAACGTCCGCCAGAAATCACGTTAAAAAGGAGGATCGCCACCCGACCATCCGTCGGAATGGTCACGTAGGAGAAGGCCGGCGAAAACAAGCCTACCATCCTAACAAATGGTGAATCTGGGTACAATTGGTCTATGGCCGTGGATAGAGGTCTGAAACTCAATCGGTGGCCCCTATTTGTGTGGTTTCAAAGCAGAGGGCTGCGGAGGCGGCACCAGCGTATCGAATGGGGGCGGGGCAGATTCAATTTGGCCATTTCTGCAATGGGGGCCTTTCCGTACCTAAAACGGGTTTCAAAAACCCGGTTGGATGGATTTTGTTCCTGCTGCTGGCAGTTCTCTACGAGAAAATATTAGTTTTAAAGCCAGTTCTCGTTTCAGATTGTATCCGTGTTTGGGCCTAAGGGCCTAAGGACACACATAGTTGTCGTTGACATCTGTCTCTTATACACATCTGACGCTGCCGACGATACTCCTTGT
>CAWWCC010000089.1:0-11148 GCA_963935315.1 uncultured Planctomycetaceae bacterium
TAGGAGTCCGTCTCGTGGGCTCGGAGATGTGTATAAGAGACAGGACAAAATCACCAGGACAAGGGATAATGCTAAGAATTTCTTAATTGGCTTGTTGCCCAAAGGGTCAATTGTTCGCGATTAATTTTTGAATTGTGTCTTATGTCTACGGGCAAGGATGGGTGAAATAGAACTTGCTGGATCGCCCTGGTAAGGGGATGAGCACCCGCCATCTGAAGAAGTTCCGTTTTTAGGCTTTCGATATTGGCGTTTTCGACAGGCTCCACTACCAGGACAGGAGCTGCTATCCCCGTGGGTCCTACTCCCACCAATGCGGTACGCAGGACTAGGGGATGTGTGTTAAAAATAGCTTCGCAGGGAATGGTATAGAGGGTTTCTTCCGCATGGACCACACGGTGTGCTTTACGACCGCAGTACCAGAATCGACCCTGAACATCCAAGTATCCCACATCCCCCATGCGGTGCCAGACGGTATTTCCGTCAGAAATTTTAGCCAGGCTGTTGTGAGTTGACTGAGGCATTGGATGGGTTGTGTCTTCACATTCAAGGTCCTCAGTGACATATTTTATAGAAACCTGTGGTCCACGAACAATCAGTTCCCCCGTTTCGCCAGCTGGCAGCTCTTCGGTATGTTCAATGGATTCAATCGGCTGGTCTACAATCCGAATGATTCGCCATTCGACAGTATCAAATTTACGACCCACACATATGCCGGCCCCCTTGTCTGTTTGCACGGATGTCTGATCAAGTACTTCGTTGGCTTCTATCGTAGCAACGGGAAGACTTTCGGTTGCACCATAGGGGGTGTGCATTTCAGCATGGGCGGCTACAGCGTCAAGCGTTTTGCGCAAGACTTCTGCTGGCACAGGAGCTCCACAAGAAAAAACTTTGCGCAATGTGGGGACTTTCTCTCCCTTTTCAGCACAGTAGGCACTGAATTTTTTCCAGACAGCCGGTGATGCAAAGGCTTGCGTTACCTGCCAATCGTTTGCAGCGGTTAATAATTTTTGTGGATCTGCTAATGCTGGGCGTGAAAAATTCATATCGGGAAACACGGTCGTGATGCCCATCGCTGAATTAAACAACCCAAAAAGCGGAAAACAGGCCAGATCGGTGCCGCCAGGATAGATGGTGTACTGCTTCTGTATTTCATGCACTTGGGTAGCAAACATCCCGTGCGTATAGAGTACACCTTTGGGAGGCCCTGTGCTGCCACTGGTTGTGATGATTGCGGCCAGATCTTCGGCCTGGGTGTTTGGTAAATCGAGTGATGATTTTTGACCAAGCGCTAAAAGCCGTTTGTAGGTCCAGCCCCCCCAAAGCCAACGTCGTCCTACGGTAATATTGAAGGTCGCATTCGGAAAGCGATTGCGTAGGACTGCCCGCACTGCCTGAGCTCGAGGAACGGCCACAAACCCCTGTGGTTGCAAAGCGGCCAGGCAATGGACCAAATGCTTGCGTCCCATGCCGGGGTCCATCAGGATGGTCGTTGCCCCACTGCGTAAAAGAGCAAAAACAAGCTTTACAAATTGGATTCCAGGAGGGACCAGAAGTACGAGACGAGTACCTGGTCGGATGCCCAACTCCATCAATCCACGTGCCAATGCAGAAGCATCCTGCTCTAACTCAGCAAAAGTACACGTGGAATAGGAGTTTTTTCCTGCCACGTCTCCTGAACCGGGAGCAGCCACAGCTACTGCATCGGGGTTTTTTAAAGCGATATTGCTTAAGTGGTCCGCCACATTCACCCGTGGAAGACTTTTGGCGGCAGACGTCTGAAGTGCGGAAGTCGACATGGTCCTATTGTGTCGTAGATGTCTTATTGAAGAAAGCGGGCTCAGACCGTTTTATGAGTTGATCCAGGGAGCAGCCAGCTATTTGTCAGGATCGTGTTCTTTCAGCCTTAGATATCCATGGGGGGAGTCTCCTTACCAGGGTAGACAAATTTTCGATTGCGGCTGACACTAATCCTTTCCAGGAAAGGGGCCTATTGCCAGATTGGGAATGGCGATGCCAGAGGAGTTGGCATAACGTACTCCACTGATTCTGACAATACCTTGGAATACCTCCTGATGTGGGCCGATCAAAAACTAATTTTTTCTCAGGGATTGCCATGTTTGTTCAAGGCGTATTGCCAAGAATTTTGTTGTTTACTTGTTTGTTGCTGTTCCAGACGACAGTGTTTGGCCAGGTTCAGGAAGCGTTGCCTGTCAATGGTGCCGTGGTGCCACCTGTCGAAAGTGCCGTGGTTCCGGCTATCGAATTGCGGAGTCCACGGGCTTCGCTCACAACTTTTTTGAATGCAATGCAGGAGAAGAATACTGAGCTAGCCGTTACGTGTTTGGATCTAGGTAATTTAACTCAGGATGTGGTCCGTACAAGTGGACCCGGCCTGGCGTATAAACTTCATGTGGCTATCCAGAAGTTGACCCGAATAACAATCGATCAGACGGCTCTCTTGTCGGAGGTCCCGGATGAGAACAATGATTTGCAACCCTTTAGTCTTGGCGCCCTATCGGGTTCTCAGCCCGAAGCTGCGGCATTGGTAATTCGTTTTGACCCAGCGGATGCAAGTTGGCGGTTTAGCAATGAAACGTGCGAAGCCTTGGAGGATATCTACAGCCAATTTGAGAATGCGCCCGATGCGGCCGATCAGGAGACCCTGGACGAATCCCATCTTGAACAGCCATTTCCCATTCGGCTCCGCAACTGGTTTCCACTGACACTAAGATATAAGACTCTGCTGCTTCCCAACTACCAATGGATTTGTCTATTGGCGCTGATCTTTATCGGGCTCATTGCCGATGTGTTGACGCGAGGAATCTTAACAGCATTAAGTACCCGTTGGCTCGACAGCGATGTCAGCAAGGAAGAACGTGCCATGCGGGCAAATGTCTGGCGTCCTCTGGGACGTCTGGTCAATGCGACAACATGGTATTGGGGAACCAAGCTGATCGGCCTGCCACCAGCAACACTGAGTATTATGTTGGTGGTTCTGAAAGTATTTACGATCTTTGCTGCGGCCTGGACAGGTTTTGCGGTGATAGACGTAGCCACACGATATTTGGCCCGGCAAGCCATGCGTACGGGTACGAAGTTTGACGACTTGTTGGTGCCTCTGGTTTCGAAATCACTCAAAATACTAGTCGTGTGCATTGCCGTTTTGACCGCAGCCCAGACCTTTGATATCCCGATCATGGGCCTGGTGGGCGGCTTGGGACTGGGAGGGGCTGCTCTAGCTTTTGCGGCCAAAGATGCCGTCGCTAACTTTTTTGGTTCTGTAACGGTCCTGTTTGATCGCCCATTTGAGGTGGGGGATTGGATCGTGACAAATGTTGCTGAGGGAACCGTCGAAACGGTAGGATTCCGTAGCACTCGGATACGTACGTTCTACAACTCACTCGTAACACTTCCCAATAGCCACCTGACTACTGCAGCAGTCGATAATATGGGGCGACGTCGCTATCGTCGTATCAAAACTACCCTGGGTGTCCAATACGATACGAGCTCCGACCAGCTGGAAGCTTTTTGTGAAGGTGTTCGCGAATTGATCCGGCGTCATCCGGATACGCGAAAAGATTATTTCCATGTCTACTTCAATGATTTTGGCGCCAGTTCGCTGAACATTATGCTCTATTGTTTTTTGCACTGTCCCGATTGGGGAACCGAACTGAGTGGGCGGCACAAACTGCTTGCTGATATTGTTCGTCTGGCAGACAAATTGGATGTTAAGTTTGCATTTCCAACGCGAACGCTCCACATGGCTTCGCCTGACGATCAAAACCTGGCGCCTGAATTCGATCAGCCACTCCAGGCAGGAAAGGAAGTGGCGGTAGAAATAACCAAAAAGCAGTAGTAGTAGGATGGGTGCAAGTACCCATCCTACGGCCTGCTGGTTGGCTTGGCGTTACTCTACGTCCTCGACACGCTACGTCCTAGAACCAGTTTCAAAATTCATTGTTTTCTCATTCCTTTTCCGGCGGTTGCTGCGAGAGCCTATAAAACCAGGATGAAAAATCGACTCTTGCAGCAATCGCCGGCTACCAACGTATTCTGGAGCCGCTTCTGGTTTATTTTTGCAAAAAATCTAACAGGCAAGCCGCGATGTCTGTTCCCGTTACTTGGGCAAGTGCCTGCCATCCTGGGACCGCATTGACTTCCAGCGTGTACAGCTTGCCGTCCTGGCCAGGGAGTAGATCAACACCGGCAATGCTGGAAGAGACTGCCTCTGCTGCGAGGCAAGCCATTTCTTTCCAGGTTTCAGTAACCTCCAGGATTTCGGCGATAGCACCACGACTGATATTCGTCCGCCAATCGTGGGGATGGCGGCGCCGCATACCGAAGACACGCTCACCAATCACCAGCAAGCGAATGTCGTACCCTTCGTGAGGTATAAATTCCTGCAAATAGAGTACGGCACCAATTTGTACGAGTGCCTTGCAAGTACGGAGGGCAATGGCCTCGTCCGTGACGCGCGTGATACCACGACCTTCGCTACCAAATACGGGCTTGAAAACTACGTCCTGGTTTAACGTGTGAAAGGCTTCCATGCCCTGTTCGACCGTTTGGCAGGTAATCGTTGTTGGTACGAGTAGCCCGGCCTGTTGTAGTTTGGCCGTTGCCAGATACTTGTCGACAGCAATCTCAATCGCTCGTGGTGAATTGACAACACGTACGCCAGCAGCTTCCAATTGGGCCAGAGCGTTCATCCGAAAGACGACCTGCTCCAAACTGCCGGGTGGCATGGTGCGAATGAGTAGTGTGTCCAGGGTGCTGAGATCCTCGCCATCGGCAAGCAACGTAACTTTATCGGCTACGACGTGCGAGTGCAGCTCGCGATAGTCTACTTGAAAAAGAGTGTGTCTATCGGCTGCAGCACGGCGTAGGTCACTTACGTACCAACTCTTTTTTGATCCTAGCACTGCAATACGCATGAAGTCAGCTACTAAAAGATTGTGCCAGGATCTCGTCGTTCAGTTTGCCAAAACAAAATTCATTACCCGTATCAAGGTTTTGCAAGGTAATTTTGGCTGCGCTGAAGAGTAAGGGATCCACTTGATAAAAATCATTGTTGTAACTATTTAATATTTCGGCAAAAGGACGTCCATATTCTGTGGATGCCGAACTGGGTAATTGAGGACCCAGGTCTTGTAAGGATTGATCGTCACCATAGACGGTTAAAGTCACTTGACCACCGTAAAGAATAGCATCATTGGTGCGCCCAATAGCGGCGAGAGTATCATTGGCAACAGGTGGGATTGGGGCCCTGCCGATACCATGGGCTACTCGCAGTAAGTCAAAACCTAATTCGTGTAGTTTATGGAGGGACGTTTCTACACTACGGGCAACAACCTGCATATTCCCTGGAGTGCTATTGGCTGGTGCAAACAGGAGTGTGAGTTGAGATGGATTGATCCCGCACTTGGTAGCGATATCTTGACAGACTTCTTCTGGAGGCTGGTCACTTGTTTCTAGGACACCAATGCACTGATCGGAAGTTTCTCGGTAGCCAATATCGTCATACAAAGCTTCTCTTCCGGCTGCAGCACGCATGGGGCCTGAGCCCATGGCAAAATACTTTTGTCCTTTGATTTCCCAACCGGCATATTGTGAGGCCATGCAGGCTGCAACAGGGTGCTGCGTTGATACTTGCAACTGGGGCCAAGGCGATTGTTCCAGGATCTTCACAGCGGCCAAATCTGCCAGGCAGACTCGGGCCAGAAATTCACCAGCCTGGATTCCACCAGCGCTGAAATCAAATAATCTCGTCCCACAGGGTAGCTGGTGCATGAGGACACCCAATTCTGTGCAGCGGGATGCAATATGGTTGCAGAGAGCTCCTGCGCGTTGATTTAAATCAGGACTAAAATGTTCCATGGGAATCGTTGGTGTGTATGAGAATGGGGCACAGTGCAATACCCGGAGAGACCAACATACACACTCAGACGAAGACGTCATAGCGGTGGGACCCGCTTCGCTAGTTATTTTTTAAAGAGCGATGGCGAGCGCAGTGACTTACTGAGTTTGGGGATTGTCAGCCCCGACTTGTTGTTCGGTGAGAGGGTAGCCAGTTGGTTAAAAATTTCCTGGCTTTCGCCCAGGCTGGCTAGCAACTCCTGCTGGGCCTGGTTGCGAATCTTCTGCAACCGTTGCATGCGTGCTGCCACCTCCTGATTTGTTTTTTCTAACAAAGCATCCTTGCGGCGATTAAAAAAATCTTTGATAGCGATTTGCATGCCTTGGGCAACTTGTTTGCCAAGATCGGATCGAATTTCGAGATGCGGTTTTTGTAGCGTACCCACAATCTTGACACTTGCCTCCCATTGTTCAAGATTGCCCAGAGCCTGATCGAGAGTCGCCACAAGTTGTTTGCTGTGAGACATAGATTGAATAGGTTTCAGGCTGATGGATTGTTGAGATAAAACGATCTCTCCTTGAAGATTGTCTTCCGAAATCGATAAATCGACGTGAAGATATGCCAGGCTGGGCATGATCTCTAGGGCCAATTTTTCGGAGTTGCCTATTATTTGACCAGGTAGCGAAAAATCTCGACAAGCAATCTCCAGATTATCTTCTGCCACTTCGTTGCGGCGATCGAGAATGGCCACTGCGGAGACCTCGCTTTTGCCAGATCCAGCCAGTTCAAGTCGCATGGGTTCGCTTAACCATTGGGGCTCAGAACAGGCGTTGTGCAGTTCTCCTTTGAGATCCAGATTTTGGCCAGCCCAGAGGGCTGTTCCGGTTAACTGGAGATGTTGGATGAGGTAACGCGGCTGCGCTGCCGTAAAAAGTACTTGAGTGCCTCGGGAACGTTCCATGCTGGTGTGAACATTTCCGGAAGGGACTTTGTTGCGTACCCAGGCGAGCCACTCCAGGGCGGAGGAGAGAGCCTGTGATGTGGGTTCTCCTAAAAGAGTCTGGGTTAAACCATCCTGGTCCAAATCGGCAATTTGTAGTTTTTGACGAAGAAATTGCTCGTCTTCCTGACGAGCTGACTGGAGCGATTGTCGATCGGCTTCGGCCTGCTGGGGGATTTGCGCAATCTCCTGTTGCAGTGTGAGTAGATCTTGTTGGGCTGTGGCGAGCTTGGTTTGCAAGGCTTGCAATTCGGTTGCATAACGGAATGGATTCTTGCGAAGCTTTCGGAGGTCTTGCTCCAACTGCTGGCCTTGAGATTTTATATTCTTGATCTGTGCTGTCAGATCTTCGTATTGTTGTGGCCAGCGCTGTTCCAGTTCCTGGGCGACTTGGGGAGTTTTGAGTTCCGCTGCAAAGTCGTTGCTGAGTCGATTGTCGAATTGATCGAGCCAGTCGGACAGGGCCTGATCTACAGAATCGATCCAGGGAGAGAGGAACGCTTTTTCGTCAGTAGCTTCGGGCGGCCGTTTTTCCAAGATGCCCGATCGGGTGCGATGGGTACCCAGTTGGATACCGGTGACAAGTCCGTTTTTAATGACAAACCGGCGCCGGGATAATGCATCCATGTCCAGTTGCAATTGTGCGTATTCTGCTTCCAACAGGTTTTTTAGAGCGGCATTCGGATTTGCCACACAAAGATCATGGATTTTGATTGTGCCAGCGGCCAACGAGGATTCAATCGAAGCCACTTCAACTTTAGCGCCCACAGCAGATTCGCCCACAGTAACCAGCGTCCACTTCAAGAGCGGATCGAGTCCCCAGCGAAAGCCGGCAGCCGTCAGCAAGACAAGTACAAGACGCGGTAAAACGTATTTCCAGCGAATCCATTTCATGCTTCGATCCCCCAGTGTGAACCAAGTTCTGCGCCTCGCAGCCAGCGTATCACCTTGTAGCGAAGCAGCCATTTAGTCATACGAGGCTGCACCTTGCAGACGAATCGATTGGTCAACCAATAGGTGGGAAAAACAAGATAGATCCCGATAAGCAATTGACCGACTACGACCGTGTTATTCATTCCCAACCAAGGTCCTAGGGGGAGTTCGTAGAGCCATCGGTGCAGAGGACGGATCGTTTCATGAACCAGAACCAAGGCTCCCAACTGATGAGTAAACGGATCAAAAAATAGTCCCACCAGAGAAAAGCAGGCTGCTGCCATTAATCCGGCCGGTTTGTTGACGCGGAGTGCACAAAGTAAAAGAGTCAGTACCAGAATGATCAAATTGCCTTTAGGCATGAGGCCAATCAACATGCCCAATGTAAATCCGGTAGCAACCTGTCGTGGTGAATCATTGGCGACCAACCCTTGCACCAGATGGCGCAGTGGTCGCATCAATAGGGTAGTCATAGGGTGTGATCCAAGTTGCAATCGCACTATCCGCAATATTTCCTGACGTCTACTAAGAACGTGATGAAATATCCGGACTAGGGACGAATGGCCCCTGATGAATGAGATAGGAGAATGTTTGGTAGAAAAGTTGGCCAGAAGATTAGCAATTCCCGTGCGTGGAGCGAAGAGTGTTTTAGCCCGGATGAATTAGGCGTGCTAGCGGTGATGGGGGCGAGGAGCAAGTAGGCAGATTGGACGTTTGTCGCTTTACAGAGCCCTCTACTCAAAACGTGCAATCACTTGTCTTCTTGCGAAGCCGCCTGCCGCATTTGCTGGTAGAGTGCCCCCACGCGCGGGTCGTCGGGGCGGATACGATTCATGTTTTTCAGCGCCTGGATCGCTTTTTGCCAGCGTTGCTCCTTTTCGCAGAGGAGGGCCAGGGCCATCCAGTTGTCAAAGGAGTTGGGAGCCAGTTCACAGGCCGTTTCGAGGGCTTGTAGTGCCTCCTCATGGCGATCCAGCAAGTACAGGAGCATGCCCCGTTGGTAATGAGGTTGGGGACTCGAGGGGATCAGCCTGCTATCACGCTCCATAAGTTCGACTTCAACTTCGCGTAGGCGTCGAATCTCTTCTGGATCGCCTCGCTGTTGTTCCATGATGCTAGCAAGTTCTCCCCGAACTCCAGACAGATAGGGTTCCAGCCGAATTGCATTCTGAAGAGATTCCTGCGCTTCGTCATATTTGTGAAGTGCTTTGCGAAGTGCGGCCATATTGATATGCGATCCACCTCGTTCCAGTGTCATTTCTTGACTGGTGAGATACTCAGAGATGGCGGCAGATAATGTTTGCTGGTATTCGGCTTTGGCATTCTCCGTTGCATCCTGCACAAGGCGGCGTGCTGCTGCGCTTCGTACGATGCGAATGGGATCTTCCAGTCGGTCTACCAATTCCTTGACAAATCGGTCTTGCGAAACATTGGAGATGGAACGGACTGCGGCGGAACGTACTAATGGGCTACTGTCCGAAAAAGCCTGGCGACAAAGACGATCGGATTCGGTATTTCGATAATTGGATAGCAGGTCTACGGCTGTGGCACGGATGATGTCAGGCGTTTCGGAACGACGCAGTAATTTGCGAATTAGATCCAGTCCTTCGGTTTGGCCCCGTTGTGCGGCATCAAAAGCCAGGGCAAAGTGTGGATCATCAGGTCGCTTGTCCCCATACCAGGTGCGTATTTTTTCAGCAGCCCATTCTGGAGTTTCGTTGGGGTCTGTGTGGCAGTCATTACAAACATTTGGAGTGCCAAGTTTTACGGTAAGATCAGGTCGTGGCACACGCAGGCTGTGATCGCGGCGTTCATCGATATTCATATACGTGCGTGTCGGCATGTGGCAAGTCACGCATTGGGTGGCTGCCGCATCCTGATGGTGGTGATGGCTGAAAGTATCGTATTTTCCGGGCTGATGGCACTGGGCACAAAGACGATTGCCTTCATACTTTAGTTTGAGTGAATGGGGATTGTGGCAATCCGAGCAGCGCACGTTTTTGGCGTACATTTTACTCTGCAGAAAAGAGCCGTAGACATAAACTTCGTCCAGTATTTGTCCATCCGTGTGGTACAAGCCTTGGTGGACGAGTGATGGGTCGTAATGGTCAAGAAACTCCTCGCCCGATCGAAAGCCCGGATGAACGGGCGAACGGCGAGCATGGCACGGCGCACAGGTTTCTACTTGCACTCGATTGGGGGCGTCTTTCAGTTGAGGCAGGCCATAGCCATGCCGACGGTCCCAGAAGAGCGAATTGCTTTCGGCCAATTCTACATGAACACTTCCTGGTCCATGACAAGTTTCACAGCTAACGTCAATTTCAGAATAGGTTGTGTGGTAAGAATTGGTTTCCAGGTCATAGTTTTTTACCACATTGGTCGAATGGCATTCGGCGCACATGGTATTCCAGTTTTGGCCAATTCCGGTCCAGTGAAGCGGATCGCCCGGCTCGATCCGTTCGTCCGTCACATCGGCGGGAGTCACGTAGAACCATTCGTTCTTGCGTGTGTCCCAAGAAATACGTAGCACCTGCACACGGCCGTCGGCAAATTCCACCATGTACTGCTGCATGGGTCGTATGCCGAAGGTGTATTTGATTTCGAAATCCTGGAATTCACCATCAGGACCTTCGGTGTTCACAAAGTACTTGCCATCCTTCTTAAAAAAGCGGGAAGTGACACCAAACCGTGTGAAAGCCGAATTGTCAAAATCTCCCAGCACCGTACTGTCATCGGGCAACTCCATGGCCCGATCGTGATCGGAGCCGGTCCATAGTCGAACCTGATTCTGATGGCATTTTGCACAGCTTTCACGGCCGACGTAGGTGGCCTGGACATCAGCCGGCAGTGCGGAAATCCAATCCACACTGACCCACAGAGCCAAAAGCAGGACACATCCGCCCAAACCAAAGAGAGTCGCTCGATCGGATCGAATTGCATGCAGATAGATCAACACAAAAACACAGTGCACAAAATTGCGTTAACAGTAAGTCCCCAGAGTACACCGGAGATTGGTACCCCTGGAGACCCGTAAAGAGACGACTCAGCCATTGTAGCTGCCAACAGCCCCCAGGATACGACCCCTGCAGGAGAAAATGCCAGACTCCCCTGAGGCCCCTTGCCAATTCGCCAATACTGGTTAATTTGATACGTTCCGGCAGTGATTGTAATCGAAAGCCGATACGTTGGTGGCTTGGCCTGGTGGTATAAAGAGAAGTCTGAGATTATTGGGTCTGAGAAATTTGGGCCTGTGATTTCAATTGCCGAGTCCAATCTTACCAAGCCATGGCGGAGTAGCTCAGTTGGTTAGAGCAGCGGAATCATAATCCGCGTGTCGGGGGTTCGAGTCCCTCCTCCG
>CAWWCC010000090.1:0-10803 GCA_963935315.1 uncultured Planctomycetaceae bacterium
AGATAGGAGTCCGTCTCGTGGGCTCGGAGATGTGTATAAGAGACAGTCCCGGCGACGGTCCGATTCGCTGAGCATGATTTTACGCATGCGGATGGCAGATGGCGTAACTTCGACCAATTCGTCGGCTGCAATATATTCCAAGCTGGCTTCGAGCGACATTTCACGCACGGGGCGCACCTGGCTATTGTCGTCTTTGCCAGCAGCACGAAAATTTGTCAGTTTTTTACCGCGTACCACATTGACTACCAGGTCTCCAACACGGCAGTGTTCGCCTACAATCTGGCCTTCGTAGACATGCTCTCCGGGACGAATAAAGAATTCTCCCCGGTCATAAAGGGCATCCATGGCATAGGCCGTTGCCATCCCCGTTTCGTTCGCAATAAGGACGCCGGCAGATCGATTCGGGGGAGTCCCTCGTACGGGTTGGTAATCGATTAGCGTGTGGTGCATGATCGCCTGCCCTTGAGTGGCGTTGAGCATTCTGCTGCGCAGTCCCATGAGGGAGCGCGAAGGAATGGAGAATTCCATGTGTACAAAACTGCCCGAACCACGTTGGCTAATTTTGGAGACTGTAGCGCGGCGATCGCCTAGTAAAGACATCACTGCATTCTGGCAATTTTCTGGACAATCAATTACCAACTGCTCGATGGGCTCGCACTTTTTGCCATTCACTTCACGGTAGATAACCTCAGGTTTACCAACACACAATTCAAAGCTTTCACGACGCATGTTCTCGATGAGTATGCCTAAATGCATCAAGCCGCGTCCGGATACTCGAAACTGTTCTTGTGTTTGTCCGGGATTGACCTGCAGTGCGACGTTCGAACGCAACTCTTTTTGCAAACGATCTCCCACTTGACGGCTGGTAAGATATTTTCCGTCTCGGCCAGCAGTTGGTCCATCATTTATACGAAAGGTCATATGGAGTGTCGGTTCGTCGATAGATACAGGTGGTAATGGTTCTGGGTAACTTGGATCGGCAATCGTATCGCCAATTTCAATGGGTTCCAGCCCTACCAAGGCACATAAATCACCCGCTTCGATACTTTCGACTTGAACGCGGTCAAGACCTTCGAAGGCCAGGACTTGTGCCACCCGACGTTCTGTAGGGATTCCTTCCCGATCGATGACCACAATTCGCTGTCGTCGGTTGACGGTACCCTCAACCACCCGACCGATGGCAATTCGGCCTACATAATCCGAATAGTCGAGCGAAGTGACTTGCATCCGAAAGGGTGTTTCAGCCAAACCGGATTCTGGAGGTGGAACCTGCTGAACGATCATTTCGAACAAGGGCAGTAAATTGTCACTGGGTGATTGCAGGTCGAGTGTTGCCCAACCATCCTTTGCTGATGCAAAGACGACCGGAAAATCCAGTGCATCATCGGGTGCTTCCAGTTCGACCAACAAGTCAAATACTTCGTCAACAACCTCCTGGGGACGTGCATCAGGTCGGTCGACTTTGTTCACAACGACAATTGGACGCAGGCCATACTGGAGAGATTTTTGCAGTACAAATCGCGTTTGTGGCATCGGACCTTCAAAAGCATCAACAAGCAGGAGAATGCCGCTCGCCATACCTAGCACACGCTCCACTTCACCACCAAAGTCAGCATGTCCAGGGGTATCAATTAGGTTGATGCGGTAGTCCGCACCTTCTGCCGATTGGTAGCGTACTGAGCAGTTTTTGCTGAAGATGGTGATTCCACGTTCTCGCTCTAAATCATTGGAATCAAGAATAAGGCCATGTTGTCCCCCTGCAAGTTTATCGAGATCTTCATTGCGGAATTGCCCAGACTGGTAGAGTAACTGATCAACCAAGGTCGTTTTGCCGTGGTCAACGTGTGCAATAATAGCGACATTGCGCAGATGTGCTGTGCCAATGGAGGATCGGGTGACGTTCATGGAGTGTATCTGGATTTTGAGTCTGTTTACGCCGGCTTGGTACAGCAACGCTGCAAAAAATGCGGATTCTAGGTGAGGCCCCCCCAGTGTGGCAATGCCTGTGTGGGGTAGTCCCTGCACGTCAACGTCGGGCTTCAAAAGAGGCGGGGGGGGGAAATGCCTGTGTGGGGATCACTCGACCTTAAGAAAGTGAGCGAAAACCTATGTTGTACAGCAAATGATGGCAGGAGGCGCAAGTTTCCCCAATTTCTACCAATATTTCTGTAAGCTCTCTTGACCAGGTGCCTATCTTTACGGAAATCGATTTTAAAAGAGTAGGGGGCCTTAACTTGTTGGCTTTCCTCTACCAGTTTATACTGCGGTTGGAGTGTGTGTTATTATTAGCAGACTTACCTGATGTTTTGGCTGGGGGTGCCGCTAATGCGGTTGCCTGCTAAATGATGACATCGTACTAATAGAAGGCACTTGGAATTACGGCGGTGTCAAAACCCATTGTGTCGCCACAAAGCGATTCTTCAGACTGTGATGCCTCATCCGCACGGCCAAAGGTTCTCTACCTTGGGGGCACGCACGATCAGCTTGTCGACATACGTCAACGCTTTGGCAAAGATGTAGACATCGTAGAAGTGCAATCGCCAGTTCGCGCATTGGCACAATTGGCACGTGAAGATTTCGCGGCCGTGTATTGCGATGCGGATCATTTTGCACAGGCTGCCGACGTTGGTGAATTACTTCGCAATGACCGTATCCTGCAAGGCATGCCGGATGGGGTCGTACTGCTCGACAGTGAGAATAAGATACTTTGGGGCAATGGAAGGCTCAGCGAATGGAGCGGACATAAGAGTGTTGTGGGCCGCAACTTTTATCACATCTTGGGTAGCCCAGAGATCATGGGGCCTGATTTCTGCCCCTTCCATACAGCCTTGTCCACTAAAAAGCGAAGCGCTTCGATGCTGCGCTGTGAAGACAATCGCTATTTTCGAATCCATGCAGCACCGATTTTAGAGGTCGGTTTAGAAGTGCCACAGAATCTAGTGGTCACGGTTCACGATATTAGTGCAGAAATGCTGCAGCAACAAAAGCTGGCAGCCATTCATCAAGCAGGTGTAGAATTAGCGGACCTGACGACCGATGAGGTTGCGAGCCTGACGGTAGAAGAGCGGATCGAGTTGCTCAAATCAAACATTCTTCAATGCACTCAAGATGTATTGCAACTTGACGTGATCGAGATTCGAATGCTCGACCAGGAGACTAGTGAATTGATGCCCGTCATGGCGCTGGGAATGCATTCTGAAGCCGCTCAGCGCAGGCTTTATAGCGCGACGGAAGGCTGCGGAGTAACAGGATTCGTGGCTGCCACGGGTAAAAGTTATCGTTGCGAACATACTTCTGAAGATCCACTTTACCTAGACGGTTCAGAAGGCGCTCGTAGCTCGTTAACGGTGCCTCTGGTGCTTCATGAGCAAGTCATTGGGACGCTGAATGTCGAAAGTCCCGAAGCTAATGTGTTTACAGAAAGCGACTTGCAGTTTTTAGAGATCTTTGCTCGTAATGTTGCTGTAGCTCTCAATACGCTGGAGTTGCTCGCAGCTGAAAAAGCCAGCACAGCAGCGGCAAGTGTTGAAGCAATTCACAGCGCGGTTGCCTTGCCGGTTGACGATATTTTGAATGATGCTGTGAATGTCATGGAGCGCTATATTGGACATGAGCCGGAAGTTGTGCAGCGTCTACAAAATATTCTGCGAAATACGCGTGATATCAAACAAGTTATCCAAAAAGTGGGTCAGAGTATGGCTCCGGTAACAGCAACTCCAATTGCAGACGTTACCGATTCTCGTCCACTTCTAGTCGGAAGAAGAATACTGGTTGTTGACGCCGATGAGGCAGTTCGCTCTGCAGCTCATGCACTTCTCGAAAGATACCACACGATTGTCGAAACGGCTCAAGATGGCAATGCTGCCCGCTTTTTGGTTCGCAACTTGGGGGCCAATGAATCTTATGATGTGATCATTGCCGATATCCGTCTTCCGGACATGAATGGCTATGAATTGTTGCTAAAACTCAAAGAAGTGATTGAGAATGTCCCCATGGTATTGATGACCGGTTTCGGCTACGATCCTGGGCACTCGATTGTAAAGGCTCGCAGAGAAGGTTTGCTCAATGTACTTTACAAGCCATTTCGCCTCGACCAATTGGTGAGCGTCGTTGAAGAGATCGTCTCAGCAGGCGAGATCTCTAATGGTAATACCTCGACTGGTAATACTTCTATTGGCCAAATCTCTACTGATAATGAGAACAACTGAGTA
The DNA here is from genome assembly GCA_963935315.1 of uncultured Planctomycetaceae bacterium. Lineage (GTDB taxonomy): Bacteria > Planctomycetota > Planctomycetia > Pirellulales > Lacipirellulaceae > Bythopirellula. The sequence goes on from CAWWCC010000090.1 coordinate 4,212, forward strand.
GATAGTCTCTTGATCTTGATTCTTGTTATCTTGGTAGCACTCCTTGGGCATGGTTACATCTGGGTCGCCTTCGTAAACCGGCTGCATGGCTGTTCTTGGTCAAAGGATTCCGTTAATAAAGCAACACGGTTTTGTATGTGCTGTTTTCTTGGCTTACCCGTACTGGTTCTGATCCGTTGGAACGTCGAAGGGTTCGGCACGATTGCCTACTCAGATTTATCCAGATCTCCATTGAAAGCATACTTTTATCTTTGTGCTTGTTGGGGCGTGATCAAGTTGCTTTTACTCAGGTGGGCAACCCGCCATCGAAATCGACCGGATACCTTATTGTCCAATCATCAGGTCCCATCCAAACAGGTCACTGGACTGGGCCGGGAGATGTTTCATGGTACCTACCCGAGATGCTTGTCCTACCTACCAGGCAATCAATTCCTCAAGCTATGTGTTGATTACAAGCAACTCAAGATTCGTCGCTTGCATAAAAAACACTCTGGTATCCGTATTGTTCAGATTAGCGATCTGCACATGACGGGTCGGGTCGACAAAAAGTGGTACGTGACTGTAATAGATCAAGTCAACCATCTAGATCCTGATGTAGTGGTCATTACTGGAGATATTCTAGAAAATGAGACATGTTGGCCGTGGCTTATCGATTCGTTGGCAAGATTACGCTCGAAGCTGGGTGTCTACTTCATACTGGGCAATCACGATTATTACGTCGATAGTGGACAGACCTGTCAGTTGCTCATGGATGCAGGTCTCCAGTATCTACATGGAGGTTGGCTGGAAACGCAGTGGAATGGTGCACCTGTGGCATTGGTGGGCAACGAGTTGCCCTGGGGAAGCAAAGGAGAAGATCCCCTGCCGGTACTTCCTCGCGATGAAGAGCGATTGCCTTTGCAAATAGCATTGCTCCATACACCGGATCAATTTAGCTGGGCCTGCAAGCATGACATCGACCTGGCCATGGCTGGCCATACGCATGGAGGTCAATTTCGTCTTCCCGTCTTAGGTCCGGTAGCTTGTCCCAGCCTCTACGGTATCCGCTACGCAAGTGGTGTATTTCGACGTGAAAATACGGTGCTGCACGTCACCCGAGGCGTTTCGAGTAAAATGCCCCTGCGCTGGAATTGCCCTCCTGAGATTGCTGTGTTGGAACTGGTTTCAGGAGGCTAGCCTACATATTTCTAATGGAATTATTCTTGAGTGATCCCTTAGCTGAGCGGAACACGAAACCCCTCAAGACACCAACTCACCAACGGCTTACGACTCTTCATAGCTTAAGCCGAAATACGAATGTATGAAGGCTTTACGATCTCCCGTATGCTTAACGTACTGGACCATCGTGTAGAGCTTTTGTTGATCACGTTGTAGTTTTTCAGAGAGTTGGTTTTGATCGCATAGTTTAACCGGAAGAGGTGCGAGAATTTTGAATTCCTCACCCGGTGCGTCTCGGTCGATGACACCAAAGCGGTCAAGCATCAACAGCACAGTTTCCAGGCGAAAGTCACGAGATGATTTGGAATAGATTTGTTTTTCAATCCATTCGATTCCAAAGGCAGAAACTTCTTCGGATTTGCGCGCAAGTAAGTCGTAGACTCGTTCGTAGAATTCTGCACTTGGGTTACTCCATTCCAGGAATTTCATTTGCGTGATCAGATCGTGCTCGTCATAGAGTAGCAGGCAGCGTGAGGGTTGCCCATCGCGTCCGGCTCGACCAATTTCCTGGTAGTAAGCTTCCATGGAGCCCGGAACTTCTGCATGAATAACAAAGCGAATATCTGGTTTGTCAATTCCCATACCGAATGCATTGGTAGCCAATACGAGTGGAGAACTGCCTTGCATGAATCGGGTTTGTATGTCCCGACGTTGTTGACGTTCTAAGTCTCCATGGTAACAGACGTGGGCAAGGCCTTCGGCATGGAGTCGATCACTGAAAGCCACTAGATCTTTGATTAAAGTGAAATAAACGATACCGCTACCTTCACCAAGATCATTTTGGATTGCTTGACGAATAGGGATTATTTTTTCGTCACTTCCCCATACGGATTCGATATCGAGTGTAAGGTTGGGGCGGTTAATTCCCTCGTGATAAATCTTAACATCTTCAGGACGGAGACCTGCCTGCCGGATGATATCTTGTTGTACTTCGGGAGTTGCTGTGGCAGTGAGGGCAATTGTGACAGGATTACCCAACCGTTGGCGAAACTCTTCAATTCGGGTGTAGTCTGGCCGAAAGTCATGCCCCCATTCGCTGATACAATGAGCTTCGTCTATGGCAAGCAGACGAATGTTTCGCTTGCAGATCGCTTGCAGAAATTCTGGTTTGCGAAATCTTTCGGGAGTGACATAAAGTAATGTGTATTTTCCTGCACCCACATTTTTGTAACGCGTTTCACGTTCTTCACGCGATAGTGATGAATTAATAAAGGCAGCATGGATACCTTTGGCAACCAGGGTTTCCACCTGATCTTTCATGAGTGCAATAAGTGGAGAGATGACGAGGGTGAGTGCTGTTGGTTCGACTTTTTGATTGGCAATGGCAGGCACCTGAAAACAGAGCGACTTGCCCATGCCCGTGGGCATGATGACCAGGGCGTGCTTGCCATTTAAGACATGATGAATGACTGCTTCTTGTTGGCCACGAAAATCAGCATAACCAAAAGTATGTTCAAGAATATCCCTGGCTTGCACAATTATCCCTCTCAGTCAGCGGATTCTTCCAGTTCTTCCCAGCGTTGGTAGGAGTCTGATAATTGTTGCTCGATTTCTTTGAGTCGTTTTTGTTCGGTGGCAATCTGCTCGGGCGGCCGTTTATAGTATTCGGGAACTGCCATCGCCTGATGCAACTTGCTAGTCTCCGCTTCAAGCATCTCTATTTTCGCTGGCAGCATTTCTAATTCACGTTTGTCTTTATAACTAAGTTTTCGCTTGTTGGAAGTAGAGGGCTTGTCTTGCTTTGGTTTTGTTAGGGTGTTTTTATCTTTTTGCTTTGCATTGGGTTGGTCTGTCGGATCGGACCGTTGCCGAATCCAATCGTCGTACCCTCCGATATATTCTTTTACTTCCGTCGGTTCAAATGCAATGGTACTGGTGACAACATTGTTGAGGAATGCTCTGTCGTGACTGACCATTAAGAGAGTGCCCTCGAATTCAATAAGCCGTTCTTCCAGCATTTCCAAAGTTTCTGTATCCAGGTCATTGGTGGGCTCATCAAGTACAATAACATTTGCAGGTTTGGCAAAAAGACGGGCCAGGAGCAATCGATTGCGCTCGCCTCCCGAAAGGAATTTGACCTGAGTTCTAGCGCGTTCGGGGGTAAATAAAAAATCCTGGAGATAACCGATAATGTGTTTGCGCTTGTCCCCCATGGAAATAGTGTCCGACCCGTCGCTGATATTTTCTTGAACAGTCTGCTCGTCATCGAGTTGGGCTCTCAATTGGTCGAAGTAAGCAATTTCCAAGTTTGTGCCTAGTCGTATACTCCCAGTCTGAGGTTCAATCTGACCCAGGAGTAACTTGAGTATGGTTGTTTTGCCAGCACCGTTGGGCCCAATTATCCCAATTTTGTCACCCCGCATGATGGATGTCGAAAAATCCTGTACAATCGGGCACCCTTCGTAAGAAAATGTTATTTCCTTGGCTTCAGCGACCAGCCTTCCACTACGGCCACCTTCCTGGATTTGTAGTTGTGAAGTGCCAATCGCGGTGCGTCGTTCACTGCGTTCTTCACGCATTTTTTTGAGTGCCCGCACACGCCCTTCATTGCGTGTACGACGAGCTTTGATGCCTTGGCGTATCCAAATCTCTTCCTGGGCTAATTTTTTGTCGAAGAGAGCATTTTGTTTTTCTTCAGCAGCCAATGCGGCTTCTTTGCGCGCGAGAAAGGTATCGTAATCGCACGACCAGTCAAATAACCGACCGCGATCGATCTCCAGAATACGCGTCGCCAGATTGCGCAGAAACGCCCGATCGTGTGTAACAAAGAGGAGAGTTGCTGGCCAGCGAAGTAAAAAGTCTTCAAGCCAATGAATTGCTGTAATGTCCAGATGATTCGTTGGTTCGTCAAGGAGGAGAATATCGGGTTGAGCTACCAGCGTTTGTGCCAATAAAACACGTCGTTTCATACCGGAGGAGAGACTTTGAACATCGGACTCCGCATCCAGTTCCATTTGTGAGAGGATGCTATGTACCCGTTGGTCGGCTTCCCACGTATGTGCTTCGTCATGGAGTTCGATTTGCAAACCTTGACGTACCGTGTCACCTGTTTTGCCTTGCAAATGGTCGGGAACGTCTTGTGGCAACAACGCTACCTTTGTTTGCGGGGCAACCAGGCACTGACCATGGTCAGGCTCGACTTCTCCGCTGATAATACGCATCAAGGTCGTTTTTCCGGAACCGTTGCGACCGAGCAATCCAATCCGCCCTCTTGCTTCAATTTGACAAGAAACACCATCAAGCAAGGGGGGACCACGAAAACCGATACTGAGGTCAGAAAGATGGATTAAGGCCATCGGCTCTATGCTCTCGGCTATATGTTATGAGCCTGTCCCATAAACGCATCTCCCCCTGGAAATGGCGCAGGTAGGAGAGAGAGTTTTTAGTATTGGGAACAGATTCTTGATAGCTCACGCGTCTGCGATCACTACCTTTTCAAGAGTATCACCTTGCACGATTGCATTGACCACCTCTTGTCCGTCATCCAGGACTTTGCCAAAAACGGAGTGTTTGCCATCAAGCCAGGGTGTGGGGACATGAGTAATAAAGAATTGCGAGCCATTGGTATTTGGGCCAGCATTTGCCATGGATAACACACCTGGAGAATCATGCTTTAAATCGGGATGAAATTCGTCTTCGAATTGATAGCCTGGGCCACCGGTTCCTGTGCCTTCGGGACATCCGCCCTGGATCATGAAATCATCGATCACACGATGGAACGAGAGTCCATCATAGAAACCATCGTTGGCCAGTTTTTCGAAATTGGCTACGGTTTTAGGAGTTTTATCGTCAAATAACTCTAGGCGAATGTCGCCTTTGTTTGTCGTTAGCGTTGCAACTTTCATGGGGGCTCCAATTGTTTCAGGTGACACAGCCCACCAGCATCGCAGGCGCAAGCAGGATTGGCAAGAGGCTGAATAGATCAGCAGGGTCACAAAATCCAGCAGAAAATAGTCTCGGTGGGAGCGATAGGCCCCGGATTCACCTGTGAGCTGGACGTCTCCATTCTTACTCTCTTACGTGCGTAATGTGTGCCCAATTGCGACTGCCACAGGCAAGAAAACCAGTATAGGCAACCAGGCTGCTAAAGTGGGACGCAGGAGATTCAAACCTCCCAAAGATTGGCAGGCGAGTGATACGAGCGAAAAAGCAACTGCCACGAGCAGGCAAATGCCAATCGACAAGAATACATTGCGTTGTCGACGTGAGAACATAAGGGGCAATCCCAACATGAGTAGAGTTGCGTCGGAGATAGGACGCATCAGGCGGGAGTGAACTGCCACGCGTACATTCGTATCCAAGTCGGTGCTGGGGTTGCTCAATTCGGTAACCAATTCCTGTGTCGATGCCAGTCGATGCCAGGAAGTACCGTTTGCCAGACGACTGAATGGCAAATTGGAGACGACAAATGCCTGCCCCGGTTCAAGCCAAGCCGTATCGCGTGGGAAATAAACGATTGGATGATCATGGTGGACAAGCGTTTCACGCTGATTGATCTTTGTCGGGCTCGAGACCTGATCAAGCAAATAACCACTGGGGTGCTGGAGATCTTCTGTCAGGTAGTAAGCATTTGTTGCTGCTAGTTGTTTGCCATACTTGGAGAGCTTGTTGGGTAGCATAAGCATGGGTTTGATAATCCTCTGTTCGTGCACAATAATCTTCTCGCCTTCAATGAGGATGTCGTTGTTGTCGTACCGTGCATTTAATGCGCGAGGGTTTGTTCCCGCCAGGTCTTGTGTGCTGCGGTTAAGATGGTTTCGGAATTGCGGAATGAGTAATTCGCGATTTGCCACTCCCAGCATACTGACGAGTATTGCTGCAAAGAATAGGGGTTTTACGATGCGGAACTTGGAGACACCCGCGGCGAGCATGGCCGTCATTTCTTGGTGTCTCTGAAGCCAGGTTACCGTAAACATGGCAGCGAGCATTGCCAGTATTCCACCCGTACGTTCAAAAAAATTCAGAGATTGGTAGGCATAGTACTCCAAGATCACGCTTGCCAGATTGCCATTCGTTTCAGCATGTTTTGAGAAACTGTCCAAATGCCCGAAGGCATCGATGACAACATACAACCCCATTAAGCTTAAAAAGCAAATGGTGAAGACCTGGACAAACTGCCGCAACACGTAGCGGTCGAGAATTTTCATGAACGGGTTCAATAAGAATTCAAGCGGAATTCAAGCGTCGACGGGTGCATGAGAGTACTGAACAATGTTTGCCAGCGTCAAGAGATGCTTCCTACGAAGGTCCTGAGGACTCAAGTGGAATTCGTAGGAATTGTCGCCTTTTTCCTGATGCGAATGCCTCATTTCTTAGAACGCGGACCACAGCCTGTCTCTTATACACATCTCCGAGCCCACGAGACGGACTCCTA
>CAWWCC010000091.1:0-10777 GCA_963935315.1 uncultured Planctomycetaceae bacterium
TCCTCAATTCGGTACGCCACAACCCGTAGGACAATTTGGTTTTGCCATATTAAGTGACATCGAGGCTTTCTTTTTGATTGAAGCTTCTCAGGGTGATCAACGTAGCAACGTGCTACAGGCACCGAAAGTTACGTTGTTTAATGGCCAGCAGGCTACCGTTATTGACGCTGCCCAAGTGCCATTTGTCATTAGTGTGGTTCCTGTTGTAGGAGAGTTTGCTGCAGCCCAACAACCTGTGATTGTTGTTCTTTCTGAAGGAACCATGCTTACCGTTCAAGCTGTAGTTTCTGACGATCGTCGTTATGTACGGCTTACGCTGGTGCCATTCTTCAGTCAAATCGGCGATGTTAGTACGTTTACGTTTGAAGGTTCGGAGACGACCACCTCTTCAAGCAATACAACAGACCAGGACGGTGATGGCAATAATGAGTCAAATGACAATGCGAATACGGTTGTGCGTAGTGGCACGACTGTACAGCTACCAACATTTGAGGTCATTTCTGTAAGTACCACAGTAAGTGTGCCGGATGGGGGTACTGTACTACTAGGTGGCATCAAACGATTGCGCGAAGGACGCTCTGAAGCTGGTGTCCCACTGCTGAGTAAGATGCCCTATATCGATCGTCTCTTCCGCAATGTGGGTATTGGGCGTGAGACGGATAGTTTGATGATGATGGTTACGCCTCATATTATCATCCAGGAAGAAGAAGAAGAACGGCGCGGGATTGCCGTTGAGTAGCGCTCAGTTGAAGTAGATATGCCCTATCGCCTGACAATTATCCTGGCGTCCTTACTCGCTGCGACAGGTGTTGCATGCGGAGCTTTTGCGGCTCATGGCCTCGACGATTTTCTTGCATCGCTGGGCTATCAGGAAGATTTTCAGATTCGTCTGGATTGGTTTGATACGGCTGTACGCTACCAGATGATTCATGCCATGGGGCTCTTTTTGGTGGGGATACTAAGTATCCTGCTTTCTCAACCTGGAATGGGCCGCTTTGCATCTGGGTCGTTTTTACTGGGCTGTCTCTTGTTCAGTGGGTCTCTGTATGTGATGGCATTTGCCCCTCCAGCCTGGACGAAACTAGGTGCCATCGTTCCATTGGGTGGGATCGCATTTATCGTTGGTTGGACTGCGATTGCTTATGGAGCCTGGCAGTCCAAAAAGGATTGAATTGTGTCTTTACAGTCCTTCAAAGCGGTAGAGTAAGTCCCCATTTTCGCAATTTGACCAACAGCGTTAGTTCGTCAGATGGTTACTGTGCGACGTCGAGTGATCAGCACGATTGAAAGAATTAAAAGTCGAGCGCTGGTATTGCTACCAGCACTCGACTCCGGCAAGGCATTAAACGGCTTGTAAGCATTCAAGCTCCTTTGCCAATCGCTTACGCGCAACGTGTAGTCTACGCTTGATGGTTCCTACCGGTGCAGAAAACACATCGCTCATTTCAATGAGTGAATTGCCATCCAGGTAGAACGCAACAAGTGTGCTACGATCAAGCGAAGCAAGTCGTTGCAGTCCGGCATGTAGCTGGTTGCTTCGTTCTACTGCTAGTAGAGAATCAACTGGCGCCGCGTGCCGGTTATCGGCCCGATCTATTGTATGTGGCTCGACAGCTACTGTGGGTGGCCTGCGTGTGCATCGATTGATTGCCTGGCGTACGGCGATCGACCGTAACCAGCCTGGAAAAGCAGCAGGTTCCTGCAACTGATGCAGTTTCTCAAAAGCTTTGATGAGAACATCCTGTGTTACTTCCTGTGCTTCAGTGTGGTCACGTAGTCTCCTATAGCAGACAGCGTACACCATTTGTTCAAAACGATTTGCCAATTCGCCAAACGATTGGTTATCCCCATTTTGGGCATGCTGAACGAGTTGCTCGTTGGTGAACTCAAGTACTTCATTTCTATTGATTGTAGCTTCCATGGTTCTCTCGATGATCAGCCAAATATGCGACAAAGCATGATTCAGCATAAGAAATGATAAAGTGGTGCAAGGATTGACAACTCATTTATAAGCTGGCAAACCCGATACGACTTTTTGCTCTGAATTAGGAACCCGTTTTAAGGGGCTGGCAATTGAATGCCTTTACCTAACTCAGACGCTCTGATTAAGAGCAGCCGTACGATGACATGGTTTTGCATGTCGTCGTTCGTTTTGCATCGACGTCATGGACGTCGCGTTTTGCATGGATGTCATAGCGGGTACCATGCCTATTGCAAAACTGTGGGCTAATTGCGTAGCCGGTGCCAGTTGCGTGGCTGGTAATAGCCATGCCATTATTGGCGACTGCCATACAAAAGCATCCCACACCAAAGCATTATGGACTGGTTTTAAGAGCCACAATGCATGGGAACGCAGCGCTGAAATAGAATTTGCGCAGAGGGATCGCAAAACTTCAACGCGAACGATCAGCTGTTTTCCTTGGCGGACGAATTCGTTGCCGGTGGAGCTGATGTTTAATTGAAGTTGACGCATGATGACCCCTGTTGCGCGCGTGCGCTGCTGGAGAGAATCTCTAGGAAATACAAAAAGGCACTCGCATCAGCGAGCACCAACTATTCCAGTGTCCCAGCCAGTCGTACCCAGGTCAAGCGAAACTCAATAGGTCTCAAGCCAGAACACCCCTAAGACTCAAGCTTCGGCTGCTGGGTTCGCAGTTCGGATGAAAAAATCGGGAAACCTTGATGACACAGAGGGAAATCCGCAAGTCTTTTAATTAAAACAGCTTGCGTCTATTGTCAGCCCCTGTAGCCCTCGTGGCACTCGCTGCAGGATTGAGATATTTTGCCTGCGGCCGTACGGGCAGCTTCGTAGATGCCGTCCTGACATGCCCTGTGTAAGGATTGGGAGGCTTCTTTTAATTGGTTTGTGTACTCCAGGTACGTTTCGTCATCTCCGAATTCATAGTTTTCGTGTCGAATCACCTGTGCCAGCAGCGCTAGGAGTTGGGCTTCATGGGAAATGTCCGTTTTTTTTCTACGGAATTCGCGAGCCCCCGATAAGGATGGTGAAATAGATTCTTGATAAGCCATTTCCATTCGCTGCATAAGAAGAGGACGATCAGGCAGGGGGATCGGTTGGTTGGGTGAATCCGAAGAGCCTGCCATTTGTCCTTGCAACAAATCACCAAGCAATTGCTGAGCTTTTAGGGCGGAGGCATAGCTTTGGTCTGAAGCGACTTTGCAAAAATCACTAGCTTGTTGGCATTTTCTTTGCATTGTCGTAGCACTTTTTTGCCAGCGTATTTCTTCGTCAAAATTTGCAATACTGCGGAAGAGTACAGCCAGCATGCAAAAATCACGTCGACAATCCCGATTTCCACCACCTTTAAACACAGCCGGCTTGGAAAGCACCTCGAGGAGGGCAATGTTTATTTTTTTGACTTCGGTCGTAAGAGTATCCGCATCAACCAGATCGGACCAACGAAATTCTTCAGCAGATGGAGCGGTATCTTTGTGTACGTCGGAAAGTTGAATCGTGTTGATCGATGTAGGGCTTGGCCGCTGGCCTACCAACTGCTCGCGTGCATCGTCAAAAAAGGAATCGAGCACATCCTGCGACCAAGAGGGGGGGTGAGCACGTTGGAGAGGCTCCTTGGCGAGTGCATCCGAGGAAATCAGAAGCAACACGAGGGCAAAAATGAGGCGTGGTAAAAGCATAGGGCTCTTTGGTGAGACAGTCTTCAGATTCCCTGAATTTAGTCATGTCGCTTGCCAGTGGGAACCACTTAATTGCTCTAAAACAAGCGATCTGGATTGCAGGGTGGGCATGGTGTAGGGTGTAAACGTTAGATGGAAAGATTCGTGTCTGAACCTACTTCTGGAAGATCAATTTATTATGCCCAACGAAACATCTACCGATACGATCCTTGCACAGGCTGAGCAGGCCGCCTCAGACGGAAAGATCACAGCGTCCGCTCTCGAGAATATTCGAATCTGGCTCTCGGAGCCTCGCTATGCAGAGTATGCTGACCAGGTGATTGAGCATATTGAATCTGGCAAGTGGCAAGAGCTCGATGACGCCTTCTGGACGATCATTCCTTTTGGAACGGGTGGCCGACGCGGCAGGATGTACCCGATTGGCAGCAATGCAATCAATGATCGTACGATTGGCGAAAGTGCGCAAGGATTGGCAAATTACGTCAAACAACAAGCGATTTCGGAAGAGCAAGGCTCTCCGGTTACAAATCTATCTTGCGCTATTGCTTATGATACGAGACATCGATCAGAACATTTTGCGCGCCTATGTGCTGAAGTCATGTTGGCAGCCGGCTTTAAGATTTATTTTTTGCAAGGACATCGTAGTACTCCGGAACTTTCATTTACCGTCCGGCAAAAACACTGTAGTTGTGGCATCATGGTGACAGCCAGTCACAATCCGCCTAGTGACAATGCCATCAAGGCCTACTGGTCGACCGGCGGTCAGCTGCTACCGCCACATGACAAAGGTACAATCGACAATGTTATGGCGGTCGACAAGATTGAACGTGCTTCTTTTGAAGCTGCCTTGGCAGAAGGAAAAATTGAGCTTTGCCAGGATGAAATGGATGAAAAGTTTATAGCCGCAGTTCTGCAACAACAGACACCAGGTCCACGTGACTTGAAGGTTGTGTATTCTCCCCTGCATGGGGTTGGAACGACAGCAGTCTGTCCTGTGCTGGAGCAGGCAGGTTTTCAAGAGGTAGACCTTTATGGTCCCCAGGCGGAACCGGACGGTGATTTTCCGAATGTACCAGGGCATGTTTCCAACCCTGAAAACCCTGTCGTCTTCGATGCGATTGCAGTCTATGCCAAAGAGAATAATGCGGACATTGTTTTAGCCACGGATCCGGATTGTGATCGCATTGGCTGTTCGGCGCCCATGTCCACTTCAGCAGATGCTCCCTGGCGAACGATCAATGGCAATCAAATTGGGGCCTTGCTGGCCGATTATGTCTTGGAGTCACACGGCCGACCGTCGCCGGATAATTACATCATCATAACTCTCGTAACAACCCAACTCACTCGACGTATTGCCGAAAGTTACGGGGTAAAAACATATGACGATTTGCTGGTCGGATTCAAGTGGATTGCAGGCTTGATCGACGAGCAGGGCCCTGATCATTTTCTCTTTGCAACCGAAGAATCGCACGGATATTTAGCTGGCCAGCATGTGCGCGATAAAGATGGCGCCCTCGCGTCTCTTTTGCTTTGCGAGCTAGCAGCAAAGCTCAAAGCAGAAGGACAAACGCTCCATGGAAAACTGGAGTCCCTGTTTTGGCAACATGGCGTCCATGCGGAACGTACCGTTTCAGTCCAAATGCCAGGTAGCCAAGGTATGGGCCGTATGCAAGAAGTGATGCAGCAGTTTCGCACACAACCGCCACAGAAACTGGCCAGCCATGGAGTCCGACAAGTACGTGATTATCTTGGGCAAACAATTCGCAATGCGGACGGATCCATTCAGCCACTAGCCGGACCTTGTGGCGATCTTGTCATTCTCGACTTGGACCTTGAGGGCAACTACATAGCAATCAGGCCCAGTGGTACGGAACCCAAGATCAAGCTGTACCTTTTTACCTACGAGCCTCCCGAACAATTGGCAAACTTAGAATCGGCCAGTCTCAAGTTGGAGCAGCGTCTGGATCAGATGGAATCGGACGCAAAAAAGTTTGCCGGTGTCTAATCATTCGACATAGCAAACCCGTGTGTTCGCCGGATGGGGGCGAGAACATCCGGCGGTTAGGTTGGGAGTCGTTTGTGAAAGTGTGGTTGGAGTTTTTACGAATGTCTTTGTAGGATGGGGGGCATTGCACCCACTCCTACGATTTATTTATGTCTACCAAACACCGTAATTCGGCAACTCCTGAAGGGCCTGATCCTAAGACCCAGGTGGAGTTTTTTTTACGTGCAGGCGAAAAGGTCCGAAGTAAATTTCCGACTACGCCTGGTGTCTACCTGTTTCAGGATCAGGCCGGTCGTGTGCTCTATGTAGGCAAGGCCAAAAACCTGCGGGCCAGAGTCGGCAGCTATTTTCTTAAAGCGGCGGCTAAAGATCAGCGCACGACACGGTTGGTTCGTGAGGTCTACGATGTTGATTACCTGGATGCTGAGAGTGAAGTGGATGCCCTACTTATGGAATCACGGTTGATAAAGGATATCCAACCCAAGTACAACCGAGAACTGCGTGACGATAAGAGTTTTCCCTATTTGCAGATAACGACTCATGAAGATTTCCCTCGAGTCGAAATCACACGCGAGCCGCGCTCCAGTGGTGTAAAACTCTATGGTCCATTTACTTCGATCAACAGTTTGCGCGGAGCGTTGCAAGTTCTGCAGCGTGTCTTTCAGTTTCGAACCTGCACACTTGATATCGACGAAGAGGACCAGCGCTGGCGCTGGTTTAGGCCGTGTCTATTGGCATCGATCAAGCAATGCACGGCTCCATGCAATTTACGCATCTCGAAAGAAGAATATAGGCGTGACATCAATCGTCTGAAAAAGTTTTTGGAAGGCAAACGCAAGCCCCTTTTGCGGGAGATGCGTGCCGAGATGCAAGATGCAGCAGACAAGCGACGTTATGAGCAAGCGGCCCGTTTGCGAGACGAGATTAAAATGCTTGAATCGTTGAATGAACGAGGCGATCTCGATAAGCATGAGCAACCTGAAGTCTTTTATGTGGATCCCAAAAAAGGACTGGCCGGCTTGCAGAAAGTTCTGAAGCTTCCAGAGATGCCTCGCACGATTGAGGGAATGGACATTGCCCATCTAGCGGGCACAGAAACGGTGGCCAGTCTGGTGCAGTTCATTGATGGCCTTCCATTCAAGCCTGGCTATCGTCGATACCGCATTCGTGAGGTGGATGGTATAGATGATTATGCAAGCTTGTTTGAGGCTGTCTCGAGGCGGTTTGCCAGGCTCAATAGCGAAAACGACGTTTTCCCTGATATTCTACTCATCGACGGTGGGAAAGGTCAGTTGAGCCGAGCTGCGAAGGCTTTCGAAGCCATTTCAGTTCAACCGCCGCTGATTCTTTCACTGGCCAAAAAAGAGGAATTGATTTATCGAAACGGTAGCACTGAGCCTCTCAGGCTAAGCCGTCATGCTTTCGCTTTACGATTGCTACAGTACGTACGCGATGAATCACATCGCTTTGCGCAGCACTACCACCATCTCCTGCGGCGAAAGCGTACCCTGGGGGATTGAAAAATGCGGGCAGTGCATTTTCTCCTCTGTGTGAAGCTGCCTTCTTAGCACGGTGCGCCTGCTTTTCGGGGACTTTTTGCGTACTTTTTTAAAAAACTACTTGCGTGACAGTCAGAGAACTATAGAATCCGATGTGGGTATTAAGCCCAAATGAGTCAAAATAAGTTGCATATAGTGGGTAATAAGCCCAATATTAGGAATGGTGTCCACGGAGGGGATATATCCAAGTTAGGCCTACAGGCCCACCAATAAACTTAATGGTCGATAGCTCCCCTTTAGCTGGTGAGACACTTTTCCTCGGTGAATGGGCTCGTGCGCTTGATGAGCGATTCAGGCTTTCTTTGCCCTTGGAAATGATGGAACAACTCACGGGTGAAACGGCGGAATGCGTTTTGGCGAAGGAGCGTCCAGGTTGTGTGAGCCTATGGAATCTCCAAGTTTGGGAAACCTGGCTTGCCAGTGGTGTGGAACTCGTCAAGGGAAAGATCGATAGTGGTCGACTTTCGGGGCGTTTGAGTCAGGTCCAACTATTCGGCCGTTTGCTATCAACCCGGCATCGTAAAGTGCCCTTGAGAGGACGAGGGCGGCTGGCCATCCCGGAAAGCTTTCGCGAATTTTTGGAAGTGGAACCAGGGGGCAACGTGATGGTAGTTGGTGCGGCCGTTTGCCTGGAAATCTGGCAACCACGCAGATGGAGTGAACACATAGGAGAACAGATCCCAGAATTTCGCCAATTGTTCGATCAATTAGCGGAGTGAGCTGCGAGGAGTTGGGGGTGAGTTGAATACAACCTGCACTGCTCCTTTCGCTCGACCTAAACAAATCGCCATGCCCAGTCGGCACGATAGCCTGTACATTTACCCGTCCGTTGTCACCCGGTGCGGGATGCAAGTCGCTTATGGAAGGCTGTTGGGGTCACGAAGACCCACGTATCGTCGACAGGGCATGGCGTTTACTATTTTACCCTGTAGGTATGCCCCCCTCTGTGGCGTTCCGTGCGTGATTTTCTCTATTCTATCTTGGGTGCTGATGCCATCTGGTCTGCAGAGATAAAAAGCATCCGCAATTGATGGAGTAAATCGGTTAAGAGTTGATCTTCTCCGGTTTCTAAATTGCCCTTCGTTTTAGCTTGCAACATTTCGAGCATGTCGATTGCATAGCGCGCGTGGGGGATGTTGATAGATGCTTCTTGTGTTACTGGATGCGGTAATTGCCCCATGGCAACCATGGCTTCTGTCGCCAGGGTTGAGAGAAGTAATTCAAATGATGCAGGTGGCATTCCAGGAGGGTCGGTCGTGGATGACGAGGGATTGTCATTGGTTTCTTGTTGCAAGGCTTCTTTTTCAGCCTCTACCTGGCTTTTCCAATCTTCGTCAATAAGGATTTTTTTTTCGTCGCTCATAATAAAACCTGGTTCAGGAAATTGTGAACATATACACTTCAACTGAAACTAAGGCAATTGTAGAAAGTCCTTTTGTGATATCCAACGAGCCATTATTTTTTTGCCAAGATATTTGAATCAGCGTGGATTTGAGATTTCAGTTGGTTCGTCTTCAATATCGGAAGGTGCCGTGGATGCTGGTTTTTCAGAAGATGTAGCTGAAGCAGTTGATGTATCTGTGGGGCGATTGGGTTTTGACTTGTGATGATCCACTGCGGCACCAATGAAGCCAGCAAAAAGTGGGTGCGAAGCCGTTGGTTTAGATTTAAACTCGGGATGGTACTGTACGGCCACAAACCATGGGTGTGAGGGAATCTCTACGATTTCGACCAATGAGTCATCGGGGCTCGTTCCTGCGATACTCAGGCCGTGTGCAGTAAACTGCTGACGGTAAACATTATTGAACTCATAACGGTGGCGGTGACGTTCGGAGATGGATTCTACCCCATAGCAGGTTGCCGCTTGGCTGGCTGGACTCAGCTTTGCCGGTTGTGCCCCCAATCGCATGGTCCCCCCTTTGTCTGTTTTTGTCTTTTGATCGTCTAAAAGACAGATAACAGGGTGCTGAGTGTCTTTTTCGAACTCTGTGGAATGGGCATTTTCAAGACCGCAGACATTGCGGGCAAATTCGACTACCGCACATTGAAGTCCCAGGCAAATACCAAAGAAGGGGATGCCCTTTTCGCGTGCATAGCGAATTGCTGCTACTTTGCCTTCGATGCCTCTTTCGCCAAATCCGCCTGGCACGAGCAGGCCGTTAAAGCCGGCCAACAATCGTTCGGGACCTTCGGATTCGATGTCCTCACTTCGAATGCGGGCAACACGGATTTGAGCTCCATGGGCCATTCCTGCATGGTCGAGAGACTCGTAGATCGACTTATAAGCATCACGATGCTCGGCGTACTTACCTACCACAGCAATACTAATTTCGTGTTTTGGGTTGCGCAGCCCACTCAACAAATCATGCCAGATGGTTAGATCTGGTTCGGTAGTCTGCAACTTCAGATTATCACAGATTAGTGCATCCAAACGGTTTTCGTAGAGACTGAGTGGTACCTCATAGATCGAAAAATCTTTATCACGCTCTTCGATAACAGCATCAAGTGAGATGTTGCAGAATAAACCAATTTTTTCTCGATCTTCACGACTAAGAGGCTGTTCTGTACGACAAACGAGGATGTCAGGTTGTATACCAATTGCCCGCATTTGACCTACGGAATGTTGTGTTGGCTTCGTCTTAAGTTCCCTGGCTGCTTTCAGGTATGGCACCAGAGTAAGATGCAGGTACAAGCAATTCTCACGCCCTACATCAAGTGAGAATTGTCGGATTGCTTCGAGGAAAGGGAGGCTTTCAATATCGCCAATGGTACCGCCAATTTCGGTAATGACGACATCCACGTTGTCCTGTTTTTTCTCGGCCAACTTATGGATGACTGATTTGATTTCATTGGTGATGTGGGGTATCACCTGCACTGTTTTGCCGAGGAATTCACCACGGCGTTCTTTGTCGATGACCGACTGATAAATCTGACCTGTGGTGTAGTTCGAGTCGCGTGTAAGTAGCGAATTAGTAAATCGTTCGTAATGTCCCAAGTCGAGATCTGTTTCACTACCATCGTCAAGCACATAGACTTCGCCGTGCTGGTAGGGGCTCATGGTGCCTGGATCGACATTAATGTAGGGATCCAGCTTTTGCATGCGGACTTTGAGCCCGCGCCTTTCAAGCAACATGCCGACAGATGCACTGGTCAGTCCCTTGCCGAGCGAACTAACCACTCCGCCGGTTACAAAGATATGCTTGGCCATGTTCTTGTACCACCTTCCTGGCTGAACCCAAAACCTGTCATAAGCACCTCAAAGGGTACCCCGCTCATCTTTCTCTCACGCCTTAATGCCTAACATCCCATTCTACCGCGCAGGAGTCCCCAGGTGGAGTCCCGGAATTGGCAAGTCGGACTAGAACCGGTTTCAATATTCATTTTTTTCCTATTCCTTTGCCGGCGGTTGCTGCGAGAGCCTACAAAACCAGGATGAAAAATCGACTCTCGTAGCAATCGCCGGGTACATACGTACTTTGAAATCGGTTCTAGGTTTGCCTTATGTTTCTATGCCTGTCTCTTATACACATCTGACGCTGCCGACGATACTCCTTGT
>CAWWCC010000092.1:0-10742 GCA_963935315.1 uncultured Planctomycetaceae bacterium
GAATCCCTCGGTTTAGCCGGAAAGCCGTACCTGCAGAGGTTATCCTGGCAAGTGAGAATAGACCCTGCGAGACGGCCCAAAACTGCCAAATAACATGTTTACCACGAATTTGGAGAGCTTGCGTGGAGTCGATTGATTTGACCAATAAGGACGAAGTGATCGGCCTTGAGCAGCTTGGCAAATCCTTTGGCAAAATACCCGTGCTTCGTAATGTTACGTTATCGATTCGTCAGGGGGTTACTGGTCTCCTGGGTCCCAACGGAGCTGGCAAAAGCAGCTCATCAAGATCCTGCTCGGACTGCTCCAGGCCAGCACACCTGAGGTTGGATTGGCATTGACGTTCTCGATATCCCCCCGAGGACTCTGGGGTGCCAGCAGGTCAAACGTTGCCTGTCGAAAACGACAAATCGATAGACGACTGAACCCCGCTCCCTATTGAGATAATTGGTTCTGCCGTTAGCTAAAAGCGTGTTTTAAACCCGTTCTAGCAACCGTGCGATTTTGCGTCCTGTTGAACTTAGCGGAAGATCCGTCAATTCATGCATCGGCAACCAGCAGACACGTTTTTTTGAAGTCGAACTTATTCTCCCCGCAGTAAAAATCGCTTCATAACAATCCAGGGTGATACGGTATCTGGTAACACCATGTTTGATCGTTTTCAACAATCCCTCAGGCTTTATTCTAACTCCAGTTTGATCGAGAACTTTGGTAATCAGTTCGTCGTGTACATAGAGATCGCCTTCGCTTTCAAGTTCGAAACGCGGGAAATCCCAAAGACCTGCCCATCGTTCGCCGTTGGCACACTGACGCATAAGAATGTTGCCCTTTTTACGGACGACGACTGCAGCCTCATACAAATGGGTGAATTCTTTTTTTGGTCCCTGGAGCGGAATCTCCTCTTGCAATCCAGCCTCTCTGGCGGCGCAAAGTGCAGACACCGGACAGTCAGAACAACGAGGGTTCTTGGGCGTGCAGACCAAGGCCCCCAATTCCATAACACCTTGATTAAACTGGGCAATATTCTTGCGAGGCAGTATCTCGGCAGCCGTTTGCCAGAGAATTCGCTGGCCAGTTGATGTCGTTGGAATCTGTTGGTAACCAATCAAACGAGCAAATAGTCGTATCGTATTGGCTTCTAGAATAGGCACCCTTTCGTCATAGGCAATGGAAGCAATTGCTCCTGCCGTGTAGCGACCGATGCCGGGTAGAGTCTGCAACGTTGTTATTTCGCGCGGAAACTTACCCTTGTGCTGAGTAACAATCACTTGTGCAGCAGCATGAAGTTGTCGGGCACGTCGGTAGTATCCAAGTCCTTCCCAATGCCGCAACACGTTTTGTTCGTCCGCTGCAGCAAGCTTCTTGACCGTAGGAAATTCTCGAATGAATCGCTGGAAATAGGGTTTTACCGTTTCGACCTGTGTTTGTTGCAACATCACTTCGCTCACCCAGACACGATATGGGTTGGTCGTTCGGCGCCAGGGAAGATCCCGAGCATTGCGAGCGTACCAGGCGAGCAAGCGCCTGCGGAATCGTTGCTTCCATAGCGATTCGAATGGTGGCAGATGAATACAATCCGAATTCATTGAGCTAGCCCACTTGTAGATCCAGGCTCAATCAGTTTTCTTTGAGCGCAGCTACCAATTCAATGAGCGCCTGCTTACCATCACCAAAGAGCATCAAGCAGTTGTCCGCAGCAAAAAGTGGGTTAGGAATTCCTGCAAAACCGGGACTGAGACTCCGCTTGATCATAATAACTGTGCGTGCTTCGTGCACTTCGAGTATGGGCATTCCTGCGATGGGGCTGGTTGGATCCGAGTTGGCGACAGGATTGACCACATCGTTGGCTCCAATAACAATCGCCACATCACACTGTGAGAATGTCGGATTGATTTCATCCATCTCTTTCAATTGATCGTAAGGCACATCGGCCTCGGCCAGCAGCACGTTCATATGCCCGGGCATGCGACCAGCAACAGGGTGGATTGCGTATTCGACTGTAACACCCTGGGCTTCCAGCAAATCAGCCATCTCACGCACCACATGCTGCGCTTGCGCTACTGCCAGACCATAGCCGGGCACCACGACAACGCGCTGCACACCGTCGAGCATCATGGCAACTTCGTCAGAGGATGTCTTTTTAATCTTACCCGCGTAGACCTCGTCTGCGTCAGCTGCCGAACCACTCGCTTCAAACTTGGCAAACAGAACGTTGGTGAGCGAACGATTCATCGCTTTGCACATAATATTGGTTAAGATCAATCCCGAGGCACCAACCAGCGAACCAGCGATGATCAATACATTGTTATTGATAACAAAACCAGCGGCAGCAGCGGCAAGTCCTGAATAGCTGTTCAGCAGGGCAATGACTACCGGCATGTCAGCACCACCAATGGGCGATACAAGCAACACGCCTAAACCGAATGCCAGCAATACGAGTGGCAAGTATCCACCCCCACTGCCATCAGCCATTCCCCAACAAAAAAACAGGCACACAACCAATAGAGCGGCGCTCACCCATTGCTGCCCCGGAAGACTCCATGGCTTTTTAAACTGTGGCAACTCTTGCAACTTGCCAGCAGCAATCAGCGATCCCGTAAAAGTAACCGAACCAATCAACCCCGTCAGCCCCGCAGCAAAGCCGGCTACACTCAGATCACTACCGGGTGTTGCTTCGTGAAGTACTTCTGCTCCAGCGACCAAAACCGAGGCGATACCGCCAAATCCATTAAACAAGGCTACCAATTGGGGCATCTGTGTCATTTGTACCTTATTGGCCAACCAGACACCTCCCGTCGCACCAATCAACATGCCAAGGATCGCCAGTGTCCAACTCACTTGACTGCCACCTAGCACAACCAATACGGCGACGAGCATCCCCAGAGCGCCGAGTTGGTTGCCACGCACGGCTGTACGTGGGTGTGTCATGCCTTTTATGCCCAGGATGAAAAGCACTGCTGCTATCAGGTAACCAAAATTGGTAGCGGAAGGAAGCAACAGGGGACCTTCTTCGGCAAAGAAAAGTACTTGAATCGTTTTGTCGATCACGGGGTGAACCTACTTTTTCTTAAACATGGCTAGCATACGATGCGTAACGAGAAAACCGCCCACAACATTAAGTGTCGCAAAAATAATCGCCAAAAAACCAAACAGACCTCCCCAAAACCCGCCCCCCACCAATAAAGCACCGACCAGCGTGATACCACTAATGGCATTTGAACCACTCATTAAAGGAGTGTGAAGTGTGGGTGGCACTTTGGTAATGATCTCGAATCCAATAAAAACAGCAAGCACAAAGATCGTGATGGCAGTGATGAAGTCCATGAGATAGTGTTGGGTTGGGGTCCAGGATTAAAAAAATACTTCGATAGTAAATTAACCTATAAAATGCACGGACTTCTAAAGTCGCTTTCCCAGCGACTTCGCTCGTATGATTGCAGGAGCCCTCGATCGCTTCAACTCCTGCCTTCGATTCCTATTCACTGTTGCCTGCTAAATGATCTACGGGGGGTGTCGTTGGTGGCAGAACAAGGGGTCCTAAATCCAGCATGTCTCGCAAACGCTGGCTATGGACTTGCCCGTCGCGAGCCGCCAAAGTATTCCGAACAATTTCATCCTCCAAATCGATCTCCAACTCCCCCTCCTTGGACATGTTCAATAAAAAGTTGACCAAATTTTTGGCAAACATCTGACTGGCGTGTTGTGGAACTTCGCTGGGCAGGTTGGTAGGCCCTAGAATGCTTACTCCCTCGGCAATGATCGATTGGTCCGCTTGCGTTAATTCGCAATTGCCTCCACGCTCAGCGGCCAGATCGACAATCACGGATCCTGCACGCATACGTTTGACAGCATCGGCTGTGATCAGCAGGGGCGACGGTCTACCAGGAATAGCAGCCGTGCTGATGCATACATCGCACTCAGAAATAATGTCAGCAAGCTGGGCTTGCTGCATCTTGACTTGGTCGTCACTCAGTTGTTTGGCATAACCACCCTGGCCTTCGGCGTCGGCGTTATCCAGCTTGAGCTCAACAAATTTAGCTCCCAGACTTTCGATTTGCTCTTTGACAACGGGGCGTACATCATAGGCTTGCACCACTGCTCCCAAACGACGTGCCGAGGCAATCGCCTGCAGACCTGCAACACCAGCACCAATGACCAACACCTTGGCTGCAACTAACGTCCCGGCAGCCGTCATCAACATGGGGAATATTTTTGGCAGCTGATCGGCCGCTTTCAGGACTGCCTTGTAACCAGCAATCGTCGCCATCGACGATAGCACATCCATACTTTGTGCACGAGTAATACGCGGGATTAATTCCAAGGCAAATAAAGTAATACCACGATCGGCTAATTCCTGGACAGCCTGAGGGTTTCCTAACGGATCGCACGACCCAATCACAATTTGGCCGGCGCGAAATAGCTCCAAATCGCCACGGCCTGCTTCAAGATTGGCTCCCAGTGCCCTCACCTGCACAATGACGTCAGCCGCTTGAAACGCTGCCGGCCGATCATCCACAATTTGAGCACCTTTGTTCTGATAATCAGCATCTGAAAAACCTGCTGATTCACCAGCGCCCGTTTCGACCACCACCTCCCAACCAACTTTAGTCAGCGAGGCAATGGCAGCTGGAATGAGCGCTACACGGCGTTCCAGTGGATCGGTTTCGTGGACAACAGCAACTTTCATGGTACCAGTGGGGGTGTCGATCGAAAGGCGGGGAAGCTAATGCACTTAGGTTATTGTGGCACATTTGGTGCCAATACTAAAGTGGCTATCTCGAGAGCAGGTTTCAAAACTCGAATTTTCTCTGCAGAGATGGCAGATGGGCTGGGAAATCGACTCTTGACGAATTTATCGAAGTACAAAGCTGTACTGGGAAATGACTAGAGGCCTATTTTCCGCAGCGGGCTGCTGTGGTTTTCTCTCAATGTCCCCCACAACGGCTATTTGCTCCCCCCTGCGGAAGCGGGACTTGAAATTTTCAAATACTACGGGAATCTCTATGCCTGGATTCCCGGGCAGTAAAACCTGACAGACGGTCTTTGATCCTATCACCTGAACATTGGCAATCTCGCCCACAAAAAATATCCCCTGGTTATTGCGTTCCTTGTACTGCCACCAGCGGGAAGCAATGTACGTCAAATCTTTCAGCATACCTTCATCTGCAGCAACCTGCTGAAATAAACTTTTCGCTTTTTCTATCTGCTGTTGTGCCTGGGGAGCAAGGCCCAATTGATGGATAAAGGCAAATTTTTCAGCCAGG
This sequence comes from uncultured Planctomycetaceae bacterium, assembly GCA_963935315.1. Taxonomy (GTDB): domain Bacteria; phylum Planctomycetota; class Planctomycetia; order Pirellulales; family Lacipirellulaceae; genus Bythopirellula. The sequence continues at coordinate 5,262 of CAWWCC010000092.1, forward strand.
CGACATACAATCATGTAGGCTTGTGCCAGCTGCTGAAAACCACCATTTTGGCCAGGGTTCTGTTTATGAAATTCCGGTAGCACTGCACCAGCATTTATTACTAATTGCCTAAAATCCTGTGCTGAAATGTCCTCCTTACGAACGGGTTGCTGCACAGCAACCGGCTGCACTTGCGTGTCCAGGCGCACACTCGGTGATGGCGAAAGATGGTTGGACTCCACTAATCCCAGATGAGGATCTCCCGGGCCAAAAGAATCCATGCCTTCAACCTGGGAGTCCTCCTTCAGCGAAGCAGGGTACAAAGCACTGGGCAAAAACCGAGACATCTGCAAATAGTCGGCCTCAGAACCTCGAATCCAAATCAAACCATAAAAACCCAAAAATGTCCCTACCAGGGGGCCTGCAATCATCGTGGCTGCCACTGTTCGCCACCTGCGTCGGGGCCTCTGTAGCCCATTCACGCTGGGAATATTCTCGGGCACAAAAGTCTCAGGTGCCGGAGTACTCTCTGTTATTTCCGCAGCTACAGGACTTGCCACTGAAGGATTTACCTGTGCAGATTGCTCTAACTTTGCTGGCTCATTCAAACTCATTGCGGGAACCTCATACCCAGGCAACTCCGATTGACTGACATCCTTGCAAGTTGAGCCGCCATCAAAAAACGGTTCATAAGTTTCATAACCGACTTGCTGAGAATCTAGTTCGGATTCTTCAGGCATATTTTTGTTGTCTTCTACTCCTTGAGCGACAATCGAGTTTGGCTCCATCTTCTCATCACAGTTTGTTTCATATTCTTGATCCGGCTCAGCAGAGATGGCGTTTTTAAGCCGGGCTTCCCAACTTGCCAGAGGTGCGTCCTGGGCCAGACCAGCAGACGGCAATTCTTCCACTGCAGGTGAGGTCTTTTCACGGGGAGACAATATCTTGGCCCTGGGAAGATTCAACTGAATTGTTTCACTGAGTACAAACTCCGCTGCACATTCAGGGCATAGTACTAGGCTGTCAGCCGCAGCTGATTCCGGAATTGCCAGTTGTGCAGTACATCCAGGACAGGTGGCGATAGAAGCCATAGCGAAAGTCTCTTCCGAATGTGGTTCGTTATCACAAAGGAGTTGAGGGAGCTTCTCTCAGTGTCAGGGCACACTCCTCAAGGCAAGCATTGCAGTGCAATTCTCCATTTGCTTAAGGGTGCCAGTCTAACAAGATCGCTCCGAATTGTCGGGGTGAATTTGAAATGCTAGCTTACCCCGACACAGACTTTGGACGCAGACAGAATATCCACTAGAAACCATAAATATCGCCATACTTGCTGGTGAGTTGTGCCATGAGCGGCTCATGTGAAAGAGATTTTCCTGTTGTCCGTTCTACGAGTTGTGCTGGAGTATAACGGCGCCCCTGTGCATGGATATGATTTCGGAGCCATTCGCGCAAGGCTCGAAAGTCTCCTTGGCGAAATAGTCCTGTCAGCCCTCCTAAATCCTGATCTGCCTGATCAAAGAACTGTGCGGCATATAAGTTCCCCAGGGCATAGGTAGGAAAATACCCGAAGAGTCCCGCACTCCAATGGACATCCTGCAAAACGCCTTCTGTATCATTGGATGGCAGGATGCCAAGATAATGCTGGTACTTTTCGTTCCAGGCTGCTGGCAAATCGACAACTTGGAGATTATCTTCCAGGAGCGCTAGTTCCAGTTCGAAGCGAATGAGTATATGTAGATTGTACGTCACCTCGTCCGCTTCCACACGGATTAACGATGGCCGGACATCGTTAATTGCTCTGTAAAATTCCGATAGCGTAGCGTCTCCCAAGGACTCTGGAAAAACCTGCTGTGCTTTGGGAAAAAAATGTTCCCAAAATGGCATACTTCGCCCCACCTGATTTTCCCACATTCTTGACTGTGATTCATGAATGCCAAGGGATACATCCTCGCCCGTCGGCAAACCATATTGCTGGCGCGGCAATCCCTGATCATAAATCCCATGCCCTGCCTCATGCAGGATACCAAAGAAGGCGTCATTGAAGGCATGCTGATCGTAACGCGTCGTAATCCGCACATCACCGGGACCCAAGCCGGTACAAAATGGGTGAACAGCGACGTCAAGCCTGCCAGCATTGAAATCAAAGCCGATGGCTGTTGCAACTTCGATTCCAAATTGTTTTTGTAAGTCCTGTGGATAGTTGCGTGCCAGGATCGAAATGTCCGGTCGCTGAGAACTTTCGGCAATCGATGCCACAAGTGGCACAAGGGCTTCGCGCAACTTTTGTAGCACCCGCGTAACATTCGCAGTCGACTCATCTGGCTCGTAATCATCAAGCAGAGGGTCATAAGGGGAATTGTCAAAGCCCAAGGCTGCGGCTTCCTGACGTTTGAGACCAACCATTTTTTCAAGCGTCGGTCGAAAACTAGCAAAGTCATTCTTGCTACGTGCTTCTGTCCAGACTTGCTGGCCTCTGACACTGGTGCGTGCGAGTTCTTCGACCAGGGATTGTGGCAAACGGGTTTTCTTTTCGTAGTCGCGACGCAAGCAGCGAATGACCGTAGCCGGTTCGCTATGAGTATCCTCAGCTAAATCACTGTCTGCTAAATTTTGGATCCACTCGCCTATCTGCGGTGCTGTCCTTTTTTGATGGACAAGTCCCGCCAAGTACGCGGCCTGCTCGGATCGATACTCACCACCCGCCGGCGGCATATAGGTCTGTTCGTCCCACTCCAATAGGCTCTGAATTCGGTCCAACATAACCGCTTCGCACGAGGCCGAACAAAGTTGTTTATAAGTTTCTTCGCTATTCACAGCCGGAATACCTTTGTTACACGTTGACGCAATACAAGAACTAGAGGAAATTACTTAAGACCCAACCTTTTACCAGTAGCCTTTCCGTGCTTCAGAGCTTCCGGAAGCACCAAGAACTACACGCATTCAAGAAATTGGTCTAAGCCAGATTGGAATGCAAGACAGCGATTTGACACAAGACCGCTTTCCTTAAACTATCTCTGCGCCCACCTTCCGTTGCATCTGCCATGCTAGATATTTTGATCATTGCTCCGCATCCTGACGACGCTGAACTTGGCATGGGAGGGGGCATTCTCAAATTCAAGGAACAGGGACTACGAACGGGTGTGCTTGATCTCACCAATGGCGAACCGACTCCTCATGGCTCCCCAGAAATCCGCGCTCGGGAAACAGCAGAGGCAACTACGATTCTGGGCCTCGATTGGCGAGACAACCTGGGACTGCCGAACCGCAGCTTAGAACCTACTCTTGCAGCCCGCGAAAAAATTGCTGGAGTCATCCGTCAGCAACAACCACGCTGGCTTTTCGCCCCCTATTGGGTTGATGCGCACCCAGATCATGTGGCGGCTACCCAGCTAGTCGAAGCGGCGCGATTTTGGGCAAAACTCAGCAAAACAAGCATGCCTGGAAACCCCCATCACCCTGAGCGGATCTACAATTATTACTGCGTACACCTGAAGCAAACCCCACAGCCCGCATTCATTCTCGACATTAGTGACCAGTGGGAAAAAAAATTCGCTGCCTTGCAATGCTACCAGAGCCAGTTCCTAACCGGGCGATCCACCGACCCGCCCACATTTCTGGATCAATTGCATACCGAAGCTGCCTATTGGGGAAAAACAATTGGGGTGAAATACGGGGAGCCTTACGCTTGTCGCGAGCCACTCGGGGTCCGCACCATGGTCGGACTGGTCTAATTCTCCATAGCCCTTCTCCATAGCCCGGATCTTTCATTCATATGGCCACCTGCACACCACGTTGGTCGGTGAGAGCCCAAAAATATGTGAATTACGTAGGAACGCTAGTACTCTTAGTTGGCAAGCTTTGCCGATTCGTAGCAAAGTTCTCACTTATGCATCTATTTCGGTTCGATCATTCCATCCGTAGGACTGTGACCTGGCCCCCTTCACCGAGTCCATGCATTGATAGAGGATCAACGTTTTGGATGCTATGAAGGAGAGCATACTATGCCACGCAAGACTTATACAGCAGAACAAATCATCGGCAAGCTACGCGAAGCGGAGGTGCCTTTTCTCAAGGGTCTGAAGGCTCCAGCTGTCAGCAAGAAGCTGGGCATTGCCGAGTAGACTTACTGCCGTTGGCGCGCGGAGTACGGTGGCCTGCGTACCGACCAGCCCAAAGGAGAGTAAAACCGTAACTTAAAAAATGGGTTTCACCCGTGGGGGTGGGTCACAATCGCACTCGACTTATTCGAAGCAGGAAAATTGAGTGAAGCAGAACAGATGCTCCAGCAATTGGTTTATCTGGGACAGGTAACTCCAGCCAACTTCTTGGCACATTGTACTGCAACACAAATGAATAAGAATTTAGGACGCCGTGCTGTAGACAAATATGCAGCCACTGACGATTCCGTAATTGAGATTGTTTCGAAGTAGACTTTACTGAGTCGGGCTCGGCAGTGGCAGTCCGCCAGCCATTTCGTGGGCCGCTGTTGTATCTGGCAACCAACCGGCTACGGGAAGATGGAGAAACTGAACCAATGCTGCAATGGGGAGTATTGAGGACGGTTCGCCTAGTAAAGGTTCCCCCTGATGTGTCAGTAAAAACCTGGGCATACTTTGGCCGACTATCTTTAGTCCTGAACTATCCAAGTGGAATGAAAAAGTTAGCCTATCATAAGGTACCAACGTAGTCGAATGGACACGAAGCTTGCTTTCGCAGGCCGAAGTCTTCAGACATTGCAGCCATTTGGCGGCCGCATCTATCAATGTTCTGCTTGCTCTACCGTGCGTCGCCTCCAAATCGCCTACAGCCATTTCGATACGCTGACTCTGCCAGAGAAGCTTTTGTAGCTTGAGAGAGGCATTGCCTTTCAAACGATGGGGGCCTTGTGTGCCAAGCCATTCGGAAAGGTCGATATTGCTAAATTGCCCCTGAAGACTTCCTTGAGCCTGTGTGGCTGGCCAGTTGATCTTCGCCAAACCTTTAAAATTCGCCGCAGGACAACGATGGAGACCACCGGGTAGCAAATCAGTCAAGAGCCATGCCGGCAGTGGAGCTTGTCGTGCATCTAAGTTTAAATGCATGGCTGTCCCCGAACGCATCACTTCCAGAGATAGAATCGAGTCTATTTCAGCAGGAGCCACTGTTATTTTTATCTGTTTGCTCAAATCCTCAGACCATCCACTTGTGAATTGCATTTTTCTCCAGGTAGCAATTTCAAAAGGTCCACCTAAAAAAACAACTTGATCCACATGCAAGTCGACTTGCACCGGACGATCTCCTGCCAACCAGGTGGCCAAGGCATGCGCCGTATGGGGCAACTGAGAAACTTCTAATTCCAGCAAATCTGCGTGGAGTACCAACCGTGAATCTTGCCACTGGCAGCTCAAGGTGTCGATCCGACCGAGTGGTTTTTGAGTATGCAAATCGGCCAATTGCAAGCTACCCAATGTAGTTACCCCCGGCTGTGGACATGCAAATTCATCCGACGAGCGGGTCCGATGC
>CAWWCC010000093.1:0-10657 GCA_963935315.1 uncultured Planctomycetaceae bacterium
AGGTGCCCCGGATCGTTTGGTTGATATCGACGCCCGCCTTGGTGGCCATCTTCTTTTCCAAATTGTTCTGCTCCCATGTGCTCTGTTTCATCGGCCTGGAATGCCATCAGCGAAGTGAGTTCTTGATAAAGCTGAGGCAAAGATTTTTGTAGTTCAGCCAGAAAAGCTGCACGCTGTTCATCGGGGAGTACCAGTGCCTCAGCCAGTGCGGCTTCTGCCTATTGTCGAATGCCGGAGGACATGTTGTTGGTGCTCGTAGAGATCCGCTGAAGAGATAGTTATCTCTACAGACCATTTTAGCCACAGCTCACCTGTATGAGTATCTTGCCAGGACCGATTTACATCACTCTCCGATTGTCAGGCAATACATTGCCGATAAAAAGAACAGTCTCGGCCTCTCTCACAGCATTTTAACGAGTGTGAGAGCTGATTGGTTAGAATCGTAAGATTTTGAGAAATGGGGGGCCTATCCATTGCATCCGCTTTTGCGGGCACTGCAGAGTCTCTAAGCAATCATCCTTTACCGGGCTTCGCTATGCTTCGACTCATGCTCCTTAAGCTCTTCAGGCTGTCCCCAGATCACACGACACGCCAGAAATGGTTCGCCCGCCTTGTGTAAATGCTGAGATATCCGGGCAAGATCTACAGATCGTTGCTAGCACGGGACTTTTCTCAAGAGCGATGCCCGATCGGTCCGAAGTAGATAGACAAGTCGTGCTCTGTACGATGCTTTTCTTATCTCTTGTGAGACACGATGCTTGCATTGTGTAAGATCTCCTATGTCTTCTGGTACAGACTACACGCGCCGACATGGAATCCTCGGAGCACCGTACGAATCCATTGCCGATTTGGGAGCCTTGTTGTTGCGGACGATCGATACGACGATCGATATGGTCCTTTTTACCTGGAGGACCATGCTGTGGCTGGTAACTCGATTGCCGCAGCGGGCCAACCTCTTCAACAACATGTACCAAATTGGTGTTCTAAGTCTGCCTGTGGTTGCATTGACCGGTACTTTTATCGGTATGGTGTTGGCCGTACAGTCCTATACACAATTCCGTGCTTTTGGACTTGAGACCCAGCTGGGTGGTGTGATCAATAAATCTATGTTTCGAGAGTTGGGGCCAGTACTAGCAGCTACCATGCTTGCGGGACGCGTGGGAAGTGCCATGGCTGCCGAACTTGGGACGATGCGTGTCACGGAACAGATCGATGCTCTTTCAAGTATGGGCGCCAACCCGGTCCATTATCTGGTGGTGCCGCGTTTTCTAAGTTGTCTTCTGCTCATTCCATCCTTAACGATCATGGCCGTCTTTATGGGCGCTGTGGGCGGAGAAGTTTATTGTATTTTTGTCCTGGGAATCGACATGCATCATTATGAGACGAATGCTAAAAACTTTGTCGAGAACTGGGATTTATTCTATGGCGTGATCAAGAGTGTGTTCTTTGGAGCAACAATCGGGTTGGTAAGTTGCTATCGGGGGTTCCACTGTGAGCCGGGAGCCGAGGGAGTTGGGCAGGCAGCGACCGCTGCCTTTGTTCAATCTTTTGTGATCATCATCATGCTGGATCTCATGCTAAGTATCCTGTTGGATGAAATCTATCTCATTTTTTGGCCCTTAAATACAAGTTTATTGGCAGGCTAATGGTTAGCGCAGAACCAATTATTTCAGTCCAAGATCTACATGTCCGTTTCGGTCGCCAGTATGTCTTGCGGGATCTTTCACTCTCGGTACCTCGAGGTCAAACTTTGGCCATTATTGGTGAGAGTGGTTGTGGTAAGACAGTACTGCTTAAAACAATCATTGGTCTTGTCCAGCCTCACCAAGGCCATGTCGAAGTGCATGGTCAGCGTATCGATCGGCTTACAGAACGACAATTGGCACAACAACGCACACGTTTTGGTTTTGTATTTCAAAATGCTGCCCTTTTTGACAGCATGACCATAGAAGAAAATATTCTCTTTCCGCTGCGGCAACACCAAAATGATCACCGAGCTACGCATCAGGATGCAATGCTTTCTCGGCTGGCCGAAGTCGGTTTGCCTACCAGTGTGTTACGTAAGTATCCGGCCGAATTGTCCGGAGGTATGCGCAAACGGGTGGGTTTAGCGCGGGCGCTTGTCATGCAGCCCGAAATCTTATTGTACGACGAACCAACAACAGGGCTGGATCCCATCGTCAGTGATGTCATCAATGAACTAATGATGCGCACTCGAGATACGTACAACGTCACTAGTATTGTAGTCACACACGACATGAAGACTGCAAGCAAAGTCGCAGACCGCATTGTGATGCTCTACCCGTTATCGAGATTGGATTCTCATGAACGACAAATTATTTTCGATGGAAAGTCTGATGAGGTTGCCCAATCCTCCGATCGCCGTGTGTCACAATTTGTGCGAGGTGAAGCAGGAGATCGATTGATGGAGATGAGAGAAAGCCGTTAACCGAGGTGACCACACCAAATCAATCTGGAGCATAACGTCGAGGCTTCAGTTGAATAGTTCGTTATTATTCAATTATGAAAAGGCATACCAATGGAAGACCGAAGTAAACAGTTCAAAGTAGGCATCGTCGCCGTTGCGACTTTCCTGGTAACTGGGCTACTCGTCTTTTTTACCAGTGATTTTTCATGGTCACCTTTTCGTGATGAGTATCAGCTTCAGGTGATTGTGGATCAGGCACCAGGTGTGGCTCCCGAAACACCTGTGCGTCGGCGTGGAATTCTTATTGGTCGTGTGGGGGAGGTACTTGACACGGATGAGGGTGCCCTCATTACCATCAATATTTACAAAGAAAAGCACGTGAAGACCAATGAAGTTGCCAGAATCCAAACTTCGCTGATAGGAGATGCAGTCGTCGAGTTTTCTCCCGGTCGACCATCTGCAAACGCACAAATCGTGAAGCCAGGTGGGGCACCACTTCAGGGGATGTACAATCCGAGCCCTCTTGATTTGATTGCGAATTTGCAAGGAGACCTCAAGCAGACAATCCAATCCTTGGGGAGCGCTGGTGAAGAGGTCCGAGATCTCGCTGAGCGTTTGAATGAAGTCATGGGTGGACAGGATATTGAGCGGATAGATCGTCTTTTTACATCAGCAGAAGTGGCGTTAAATAATTTTGGTAGCGTGATGGCCAATATCGATGATGTGCTGGGCGAGGAGCAATTCAAAGTTGAGCTGAAGAACGGTCTGGCCCAAATTCCAGGGGTCATCGAAGATACAAAACTTATTATGGAAGCCTTAGAAAATGCTGTCACATCTGCTAACCAAAACCTTGTCAACCTTCAAGGTCTCACTGGGCCGCTTGGCGAACGTGGTCCTGAGATAATCGATGCTTTGGAATCGGGTGTAGACAATCTTAGCGAATTACTGGGCGAAGCAGCCTTGTTGGCGAAAAATATAAATAACAGCGATGGCACCATTGGCAAACTGATCAACGATGATCAACTTTATCAGCAATTGGCCGGTACGATTGGCCAGGCATCGTCAGCAGTACGTGACGTGCGCCTGCTGATCAATGATCCAACCATCCAGAGACGCATTCGTCAGATCATAGACGATGTCCATGTCTTTGCCGACAAAATCGCGCGCGACCCGGCTCGTATAGCGCGGGGTTTCATTCCCAAGCATCGCGAGGTACCGATCAAGTAAGCGCCTATTGCCCTTGGGGTGTTGGCAAAACTTCAAGCGGTTGTCCCCCTGGAGGAAGGGTGTCCTGGGGAGGGGCGAGCGTTGGTTGTCCGAGGCTTGGGCCAGAAATAAATGGTGGTCCTACCGGGACGACTCCTGGCAACCCTGTTCCTGTTGCCGGTAAGACGGCACCTTGCAATGTGCTTTGCCTTAAGTGTTCAGCACGTTGAAGAAGCTGTTCGCTTGGAACAATAACCTGTGGGACCATGTTGAATGATACGGTGCGGAAATCTTGTATCTTACGCGGAATTAAATTTTCGCTAACAAAATCCAGTGGTGGGATTTGGTACCAGGGAGCAGGGATCGGTTGGTTCACAGTGAGTGTTTCATAGCCGGCCTTAACGAGACGTATTTCTCTCGTACCGTAGTAGACAAAATCAGTAGCGCATGGTGTGGTGCCAATGGGTTGGTTATCCACGTAGGCCATAGCACCTGGTGGATTGCTACGGACCATCAGGCGTCGGCGCAAGCAACCTGTTTGCAGGGTCAGCGTGGCCATGACCCAGCAGAGCAGAATTTTTTGCGCCGTTTTTGGATGCAACATAGAAATACGCTCGAAAAGACCTGGGCTTCTTCAAGTTGTTTTGCCCAGCAGCAAAAGTTGCGAAAGTATAGGGATCGGACGCGTCTACGACTATGTCGACTTTTCTACTATTTTTGCTGTCTTTCGTGCTTGCAGGTACGGTCCAGAATCTATCTTCGGGTACCAGAGCGAATAGGACGTATGGCTAAGCCTATCAACGGTGAGCTTGAGCAGATAAGATGGGTAGATTAGAAGCTGATTCCGACTCGTAAGTGTATTTTTGAATGGCTAGCCAGCATGACAATTTGGAGATGAGCACAGGAGGGTTGCTCTGTGCGGCGGTCAGTGACGTCGGTATGCGCCGTTCGAGTAATCAGGACTCGATGGCTATTGCACTAGCTGATGGTACTGACCAATGGCTGAGCCAAGGCCATCTTCTGGTAGTTGCAGATGGCATGGGAGCCCATGCTGCAGGCGAACTTGCCAGTAAGCTGGCAACGGACACCATTACGCATAGCTATCATAAACGCCCAGAAGATTCGCCCAGTGAATCTTTGGTAGAAGCAATTCGTGAAGCAAATAATGTAATCTATACCAAAGGGCAGGATAGTGTTGACTTTCAGGGTATGGGTACCACTTGCAGTTCCTTGCTCCTTCTCCCAAAAGGGGCACTGGCAGCCCACGTAGGGGATAGTCGTGTGTATCGATTGCGTGGGAATAGTTTCGATCAACTGACTTTCGATCACAGTCTGGTTTGGGAAATGGCAGCCGCAGGGCATGCTACAGAAGAAGAAGTACCAGCGTATGTTCCGAAGAATGTAATAACCCGTTCGTTGGGTCCACATCCCACCGTATCCGTAGATTTGGAAGGCCCTTTTCCTTTGCAAGCAGGCGACCATTTTCTGATCTGTAGCGATGGATTAACAGGGCCGCTGAAACCAGAGTTGATTGGCATGGTCTCTGCGTGCCTGGCACCTGCTGAAGCAGCCCAGTCACTAGTCGATTTAGCCAATCTATTGGGCGGTCCAGATAACATTACAGTAATCATTGCTGAGGTGGTTGATCCTAGCCAGTTGGGGAATTCGGACAATAGTTCAATAGCTATGCCGGCTCGCAGCATCCGACCTAGGCTCACAAAATCAAAAGGCGGTTTTTTTTCATGGCTGAAGGGAGTGTTTTTGAACAATGATTGTTCACATTCTATTCCGGGAAACGATAGAATATCCTTGCAAGGCAAGGCCCCGTACCGTCATCATGATGCCACACCGAGTCCTGCGAATATCGAGACACTCAATGAAATTGTTCGTCAATTAGAAGATTTGGAGAGCGAACGAGATTGGGCATTCGATTGGCAGCCCATTCACGCCGACCGTCATTTTGCCCATCAAGCAATTGCTCAGAACAACTACCAGGAAGCTGTTGTTTCATTTTGTAGTGCTGTACGTCGTTTGATGCAGGCCTTGCGCGACCAGTCTCCACCGCCTAGCGATTCTTCGATAGGGCTGTAATCCTCCTGGCCCTCCTATTCCGTCCTTTACTGCTACGGCCCCTTGGTGGTGCGACCTTAGCTTCACGCATGCAAGTGCCACTGAGGGCATTCCCTACAGTGATCTCAGAAAGGCTCTTTTAAATACTCTGCGACGCCTTGTTACGAGGCAGATCCAGGTTGGGCCGAAATACGGATGATCGGCGGACTCCTTGGTGCTAGCTTCTGTGAAGTGTCGTTTGCAGACCCTGACTTGCTTGCTAAAGTAGGCCACCTTTTAACCATTCTCTTTGCATGGCCCATGCGCATATTGACCCGTTACATAATACTGGAAATGCTCAAGGTCTTTTTGCTCACCTTTGTCAGTATGACGGTGTTTATTTTTCTGCTACTGATTGGTAGAGAGGCCGTTGAAAATGGTTTAGGGCTATTGCCAATCTTGCGGATGGTGCCCTACATACTACCCCAGGCAATGCAGTTTACTGTCCCTGGCACCATGCTACTTGCGACCACGATTGTCTATGGCCGTGTTGCCTCCTCCAACGAAGTTGTGGCTGTAAAATCACTCGGCATATCCCCCATGGCCATGCTATGGCCGACATTTATTCTGGCTACCTTAGTAAGTCTGGGGGCTGTGATCCTCAACGATGTGGCCGTCTCTTGGGGCCGAGGTGGTGTTCAGCGGGTGATCGTCGAATCTCTAGAAGAAATTGTGTATGGGCGATTGCGAACCAGCGGGCGGTATAGCAATAACCGGATTAAAGTAGCAGTGCAAAGCGTTCAGGGCAAGAAGCTGATGAACCCGAACATTACCTATTTTGTTGCCGGTGACGATCCGCCCTGGAGGATTACGGCCGACGAGGCGGAGTTGAATGTTGATTTAGAAAACAACAATATCGAAGTGACCTTCCGAAATGCTGAAGGGTGTGTGGCAGATCGTATTAAAGGATCATTTCCTGGTGTCGAAACCATACCCTTTTCGATTGAACAATTCACAGGTAACAAGGAGCGATCACGGAGTACATCGAATTACTCCTTGCGAGAGATTGGACCTTCTAAGCAGAAGCAAGTTCATTTGATCGATCGACTTAAGCAAGAAATGACAGCGGAAGCAGCCCATGCAATGATGATGGGGCGTATGTTTGACTTATCTCAAGCCAATTGGTCAGCCAAACAAAGTCGATTGGCTAGTGCAGAGCGGACATTGCATCGCCTGCACACGGAACCTCATCGTCGTTGGGCTGGTGGCTTTGGCTGTCTGTGTTTTGTGCTTCTCGGTGCTCCCATGGCAGTACGACGCCGTCATGGAGAGTTCTGGGGCAGCTTCTTCATCTGTTTCTTGCCCATTCTACTGGTCTACTACCCCATGCTTGTAGGGAGTCTTGATCTGGCAAAGGACGGTGTATTGCCACCGCAAGTTGTTTGGTTTGGCAATCTGGTGCTAGCAGCATGGGGCGTATGGCTGGTTCGCCGAGTGATTCGTTTTTAATAAGATAAATGCATCGGCGCTACGATCACAGTAAAGGCGGAACAAAGCTGTTATCATAGATGTACGCGAGTAGGAATGATCTTCTGCTATCAGTTCCAGCAAGCGGATAATAATGCCTTCCGGATCATCTGCTTTCTGCATTTTGTTCTTGTCAGATTTACAATTTTCCAGGTAAACTTCTTCTCCCGTCGGGTTTCAGGAAGAAACCTGTGTTACTGGTTGCCTGGCAACCGCCACGACAAGGAGGTCGTTGGTGCTCTCGCATTGGCCTTTACGCACGAAGCTCAAGCTTGGCTTGGGTCTTTTGATCATTACCGTGCTCGCACTTTTTGGGAGTGCGTGTTATGGCCTTTATGCTTACCGAGGTTTGGTCAAGAGCCTGGCGGCTCGTTCTGCTGAACTTCCTCTGGCCGGTCAAGTGAGTCAAAACCTGGTCGATTTGCGCGATATCCTCAGTCAAGCTGGCGAAAGGTTGGAATTGCCTGAATGGCGAAAATCCCTGTCCAGAAGCACACACGCAAAAGATGAGGACTATCCCTGGGATGCTCAGTGGTTGCGTGAAGCGTATTGCGACCGTTTTGAAGAATTCACCCAGTCGTTGGATCGCTACCGTCATCTCTTGGACCAGAACAATATAGATCGTGACCCTCGTCTTGGTGATGATTTTCATGAACGGCAAACCCTGGCTCGAATTGATGCGGTCGTGGTACGTATGGGTGGGGCGGATCTTTCAACCAGTTTGGAGGAAGATTGGCTCTTAGATCCTTCTCGCATTGGTATGTTGCGTGATGCAGCGGATCAGCTTAGGCATCTTGTGGCCGAGTTGCCCAGTCATCTCCATAAGCAATTTCAAGCACTTTCAGTTGATGTTCGTGCTGAGTATCGCACCGCAATCGTAATTGCCTGGACGAATGCTATTATCGCACTTGTCCTGCTGGTCACTTCGATACGCATGTTTTACAAGTGGTTTGCCAAACCTTTGCAGATGCTCGTATTGGGATCTCGTGAAGTCGCCAGCGGTAATTATGAGCACCGAATTGAACTTGATACAAAGGATGAAGTTGGAGAGTTGGCAGTGGCAATGAATGAGATGACGACGCAATTCCAAGAAACACGGGACGACCTTGATCGTCAAGTTCGAGAGCGAACCAATCAAGTAGTTCGTAGCGAACAATTGGCTAGCGTAGGTTTTCTGGCAGCCGGTGTTTCTCACGAAATCAACAATCCGCTGGCTTCGATTGCTCTTTGCAGTGAATCGTTAGAGAATCGCCTTGATGAGCTCTTGGATAATGTAAACCCTTCCCAAAACGAAGACATCCAAGTGGCGCGTGACTATCTCCAAATGATTCAGAGAGAAGCTTTCCGTTGCAAACAAATCACTGAAAAATTACTCGACTTTGCCCGTAGAGGAGATGCTCAACGACATAGTGCAGACTTGCGAGAATTGACAGCGGGCGTCATCGAGATGGTCCAGCACTTGGGCAAGTACCACGACAAAAACCTGGTTCTTGCCGAAGGCGATCCCGTGATAGTGCAAGTGAATGCTCAAGAAATCAAACAAGTCATGCTCAACCTCATCACCAATGGTTTAGAAAGCCTTGACGATAATGGAACGGTGCATGTGGTTGTTGAACGGCAAGGTGCCCTGGCAAGAATCGTTGTTGAGGATAATGGTTGTGGAATGACCCAGGAAGTTACCAAACATCTCTTCGAGCCCTTTTTTACCAAACGACGTAGTGGACAGGGTATAGGTCTCGGTTTGTCGATTACTTACCGTATCGTAGAAGAACATCAGGGAACCATCGAAGCGACCAGTGAAGGAACAGGCCACGGATCGCGATTTGTCGTTACGCTGCCCATCGAATTTGCTCATAAGGAGAATCATCATCGCTACCAAGCAGCCTAATGGTCAAGGCTTGACCTTACTATTTGCAGATGACGAACGTTCGCTTCAGGAGCTGATGAAACTCGAGCTGCCTCGACTTGGCCATCGGGTTACGATCTGTCCTGATGGACTGACAGCTTTTGCGGCGCTCGAAAAAAATACGTACGACTGCATTCTGGTGGATTTGGACATGCCGGGTAAAAACGGTATCGAAGTAATAGCCCACTGCAAGGAGTTGTCACCAGAAACGGAAGCCGTCGTGCTTACGGGCAAGTCATCGATGGACACGGCTATTGCCGCCCTGCGCCATGGGGCTTTTGATTACCTGACAAAGCCATGCAAATTGATCGAAATACAGGCACTCCTTAAGCGTGTGGTCGATAAGCGACAGCTGACACAGAAATACCGAGCTCTGCAGCATCAGGTTCATCGTCTGGAAGGAGCACCCAGACTTGTTGGCAAGACACCTGCCATGCAAAAAGTGAATCTGCTGATCGAAAAAGTGGCTCCCACCAACTCAACGGTACTCATTCTTGGTGAGACGGGCACTGGCAAAGAACTAGTCGCTCGAGCATTGCATGATCACAGTGCTCGTGCCGAAAATCCATTCGTCGCAATCAATTGTGGTGCGCTCCCAGAGACACTGATTGAAAGTGAATTGTTCGGCCATCGCAAGGGCGCATTTACTGGTGCTGACGATCACCGTGTCGGCTTATTCGAAGTTGCCCACGGCGGGACAATCTTCCTGGATGAGATAGGCGAATTACCCAAGGCAATGCAGGCCAAATTATTACGTGTGCTTGAGAGTGGCGAAATACGTAGGGTCGGTGAAAATAAATCGACCACAGTAGATGTGCGTGTGGTCTGCGCTACGCATCGCGACTTGCCAAGCATGGTTGCAGAAGAAGAGTTTCGTGAAGACTTGATGTATCGAATCAACACGTTTGAAATCCATCTGCCGCCACTACGCGAGCGGATTGAGGACATACCCGAGTTGGCCCAGCATTTGCTTTCTCGTTTTCGCCGCGGTGCCGAAGCGCAGCTTGCTGAGGACGCGGTTGCATCCCTATGTGGTCATGTCTGGCCGGGCAATGTGCGCGAGCTGGCCAACGTGGTTGAGCACGCGACAATACTTTGTGATAGTGGTCCTATTCGTCGCGAGCACTTACCCCAGCATTTTGACAGCCGCCAACTGCAAGGCACAGCGCGCAACCGGCGGAGTCCAATGACACTGCGTGAACTGGAAATGGAAGCCATTGTCGAAGCTTTGGAGCGCAACGATGGCAATAAACCGAAAGCAGCCGAGCAATTGGGTGTGAGCTTGAAGACGCTTTACAATAAGCTTAATCAAGCAAGTGATTTGGAGAAATCAGCATAAACAAATAATCAGTTGCCCAGTAACCCATTTGCCAAGAAATACAGCACCCGGGCAATACGGGCAGTCAAGTATCCTACGCTACCTTGCGTACCACGCCTGTAACGACACCTAGCACCTTGACGTTTCGGCTATAGATTGGTTTCATCGAAGAATTGGCCGGCTGCAGCCGAACCCGATTTGCCTCTGGATACCAGTATTTGAG